>NZ_JBFBIK010000040.1:0-38945 GCF_040685555.1 Sphaerisporangium sp. NPDC088356 | reverse complement strand
TAGCACGCCGGAGCACGGTGGCCAAAGGTGCGACCTGGTCACCGAGCACGCCGGAGCACGGTGGCCAAAGGTGCGACCTGGTCACCGAGCACGCCGGAGCCAAGCGGCGAGATCGTCCAGGTGCCCTGCCACCGGGCCCAGGGTGAGCAGGCCGCTGCCCGCCCCGGCCAGCTCAGCCGCCGCGGGGGCGAGCTCGCCGTGGGCGCGCTCCATCGTCTCCCGGTCGCCGATGGCGATCGCCGCCCGAGCGGCCAGACACCACAGGACCTCGGACAGCAGGTCCCGGGGCGGGTCCGGCAGCCGCCGCAGCGCCGCCGCGGCCTCACCCCCGCGGTCCTGGGACAACAGCACCAGGGGGCGGGCCCACGGCTCGTAGGGTCCCCAATCGGTGCGCTCGCCGGCCGAGATGGGTCGCGCGTGCCGCAGGCGCAGGCACAGCAGGGCGAGCGGCAGCAGCCCGCGTTCCAGCCCGGGCATGCCCGCCCCGTCCAGCCGGGCGGCGGCGTCCCGGTAGGCCGCCTCCACCTCCGCCACCGGCGCCCGCCCCGCCGCGTCCAGCCGCAGCGCCCGGTACCACCGGGTGAAGACGCCCACCAGCGGCCGCTCGTGGCGCTCGGCCAGGCGGTCGGCGGCGGAGGCGTGCTCATCGGCTCCGGCGAAGTCCGCGAGCGCGCTGCGGGCCTGCAGCCGGATGAGGCGCCCGAGCACCTCGTAGGTGACCAGGCCGTGCCGGGCCGACAGCGCGACCAGCTCGGCACCGATCTGGTCGCGGCGCGGCGCCAGCCCCGCCCGGTGGAAGCTCTGCATGTACACGCCGTTGAGGGCGAACGCCAGCAGCGCGGGATCGTCCAGGCCGCGGGCGATCCGCTCGGCCTGCCGGGCGGCCTCCGGCCCGCGCGCCGAGCGGGTGCCGCGCGACTCCAGGGCGATCGTGGCCAGCAGCCGGGCCCGCGCCACCTGGTGCGCGCCGGGCGGGAGCGCGGTCAGCGTGCGTTCGGCCGCCGCCACCACACGCGCCGCCTGCCGCGGGTCATCCACCCGGGTCCAGATCGCCGGGACGTCGTAGCCGCCGATCACGCGCGCGGTCAGCTCCGCGTCCCCCAGCTCCTCCGCCGCCTCGACGGCCGCCACGCGGTGCTCGCGGGACGCCTGAAGGCCGCCGCCTCCGGTCACCGCCAGACCGCGCAGCAGGCCCACCGTCGACTCCAGCCGGGCCCGGGCACCGGAGGCCACGGTGCGGTCGTAGGCGGCGGCCGCCCGCGCCCACACCTGCTCCGCCGCCCCGCCCGTCACCGACACCGGGTCCAGATGGCCGGCGTGGCCGAGGATGTCGGCCTCCAGGCGGCGCAGTCCCGGCCCCGGATCCACCCCCAGCTCCTCGACCAGGAGCGTACGTGCCCGGCGCAGCACCGCCAGCGCGTCACCCTGGCGGCCGGTGCGGTACAGCGCCAGAGCCAGCAGCCGCCAGGCGTCCTCGCGCCAGGGGTGCCCGGCCACGTGCGCGTCCAGATCAGGCACCGCCTCGGCGGCCAGGTCGAGGGCCAGCAGGGCCTCGGCCTGCCGCTCGACGGCGTGCAGCCGCAGCTCGCCCAGCCGGGAACGCTCCGCACGCGCCCAGGCCTCCTCGGCGAACTCGGCATAGGCGGGCCCGCGCCACCAGCCGAGCGCCTCCCGCAGCCGCGCGAGCGCGTCCCCGGGCGGCAGCGTCGCGGCGGCGGCCACCGCCCGTTCGAAACGCCAGGCGTCCACCGCGTCCGGCTCCGCGCGCAGCGCGTACCCCGGCCCCTCGGTGACCAGCAGCCGGGCCGGAGTGCGGGGCGGGCGTTGCGGTTCCAGCGCGCGGCGCAGGGCGGCCACGAAGGTGCGCACCGCGCCGACCGCGCCCGGCGGCGGGTCCTCCCACAGATCGTCGACCAGGCGGGTGACCGGGACGACGCGGCGGCGGGCGACGATCAGCCGGGCAAGCACCGCGCGATGCCGCGGCCCCTTCAACGCGACCGCGTCCCCCGCGCCGTCCCAGGCCGCCACCGGCCCCAGCACCCCGAACACGACCCGCATCCTCAAGACCACCCTTTCCGGGAGCATCGCCCCTGGTCACGGTAGCGCGCTCACTGGATGCTCATCCGCGCCCGGCAGGCTTCACAGCACCAGGCCGCCTACGAAGAAGGACAAGACCATGACACCCGCCATCACCGGCTTCACCTACCAGCGCGTCCCCGTCGCCGACGGGGTGTCCCTGAACGCGGCCGTCGGGGGCTCGGGCAGCCCGATCGTGCTGCTGCACGGCTTCCCCCAGACCCACCTGATGTGGCGCCACGTCGCCGCCGACCTCGCGGCCGACCACACCGTGATCTGCCCCGACCTGCGCGGCTACGGCGCCAGCGACAAACCCGCCGAGACCGGCCCCGGCGTCTACGCCAAGCGCACCATGGCCGCGGACATCGTCGCCCTGGCCCGGGCGCTCGGGCACGAGCGGTTCGCGCTGGCCGGGCACGACCGCGGTGCCCTGGTCGCCTTCCGCGCCGCGCTGGACCACCCCGAGAAGATCACCCATCTGGCCTCGCTGGATGTGCTGCCGACCCTGGAGATGTGGGAGGCGATGCGCGGCACCGGCGCCGCCGTCGGTTTCCACCTGTATCTGATGGCCCAGCCGCCGGGCCTGCCCGAGCGCATGATCTCCAGCAGCTCAGACGCCTTCTTCGGCCACTTCCTCGACATCTGGGCCAACGACCCGCGGGCGATCCCGGCCGATGTCCGCGCCGCCTACCTGGACGCCTGCCGCGGCGCGGTGCCCTCGATCGTCGCCGACTACCGCGCCTCCGCCGGCATCGACGTCGAGCACGACCAGGCCGACCGGGACGCCGGAAACCGGCTGCGGATGCCGGTCACCGTGCTCCAGCAGGACTGGGGCGCCGCCCTGGGCTTCGACGCGGCGGCACTTTGGAGCGTGTGGGCGCCGGACCTGCGGCACGGCACCGTCACCTGCGGTCACTTCATGGCCGAGGAGGCCCCCGCCGACATCGCCAAGGAGCTTCGAGACCTGCTCACCCGGTGAACTGATCTACGCTGGGGCAGGTGACGATCCTTCATCTCGCGCTGGCCGATGACTGGGCGAAGGCCGCGCAGGCCGGTGAGTACCACGTGTCCACCCTCGGGCGGACCCTGGCGGAGGAGGGGTTCATCCACGCGTGCGCCGACCTGGACCAGCTGCGCGGGGTGGCCGAGCGGTACTACACAGGGGTGAGCGAGCCGCTGGTCGTGCTGACCGTCGACCCCGGTGTGCTGACCTGTCCGGTGCTGCTCGAGGTTGCGCCGGGCACCGAAGAGGCGTTCCCGCACATCTACGGCCCGCTCCCGGTGGAGGCGGTCGTCTCGGTCACGCCCTTCTCCCGCTGACCTTCTGAGGACAGGTCACACGCACAGCGTCCGCTGCAGCCGCCGGGCGGCGAACGCCAGGCCACCGGCCACCATCACCAGCAGGTAGGCGGCGTGAGCGAGCAGCCCCCAGCCCGGGTCACCGATGGCCAGGCCCCGCACCAGCTCGACCGCCTGGTAGAGCGGCGTGGCCTGGATGAGCACCTGCATGACCACCGGGTAGTCGCCGACCGGGGAGAACGTGCCGGAGAACAGGAACAGGGCGAACTGGCCGGTGGACATCAGGTCGAAGTCCTGCCAGCCGCGCATCAGCGTGCTGACCGCCATGCCGATGGACCCGAAGGCCAGCCCGACCAGCATCGTGGCGGGGAACGCCGCGAGCGCCCACAGCGGTGCGGCCAGCCCGAGGACGACCATGACGATCACGAAGACCCCCGTGTAGAGGGAACCGCGCACCATGGCCCAACCCAGCTCGCCGAGCGCGATCTCGAACGGCCGCACCGGCGTGGCGAGGATCGCGTCGAACGTCTTTGAGTACTTCATCTTGAAGAAGAAGTTGTAGGTGGTCTCGGCCAGGGCGCCGGACATCGCGGCCACCGCCAGCATCGCCGGGGCGACGAACGTGGCGTACGGCAGGGTGCGCCCGCCCACCCGCAGGTCGCCCACCAGCGCGCCGACCCCGACGCCGATGGACAACAGGTACAGCAGGGGCTCCAGCAGACCCGACACCAGCACCAGCCAGTAGGACGGGCCCGAGCGCAGCGCCCCCACGTTGCGGCTGATCACCGCGCCGACCCGGCTGGGGGAGATCCGGGTGGCGAGCATCGTGGTCACCATGTGTCAGTCCTGAAGTCGCTTGCGGAAGGCGTGGACGGCCAGGGCCGCGCCGGCCGCGGCGAACACCACCAGGTAGGCCAGGTGCGCGGCGATCGGCCATGGGGGAGCGGTGCCCAGCGTGGCCGCCCGGTCGAGCTCGACCCCGTGCCACAGCGGCGACAGGTAGGCCAGCGGCCGGGCCAGGGCGGGAAGCCGCTCGACCGGGAAGAACACCCCGGCGAACAAGGTCGAGGGGATCAGCACGAAGCGGAACAGCAGCGCGAAGTAGCTGTCGTGCTCGATGGTGGCCGCGAACGCCATGGTCGGCGCCGCCGCCGCGAGGGCCACCAGCGCGCAGACCAGCGGCGTGACCACGGCCCAGGGCGAGTGCAGCGCACCGAACAGGGCGGTGATCGCGAGGAACACCACCACGGCGAACTCGACGCGGAACAGGATGTACAGCAGCCAGCCGAGGACCATGTCGCCGGGCTCGACGGGTGTGGCGCGCATCGCGTGGTAGGCCCGCACCCATTTGAAGTCTCCAAGGACGGGATAGGTGCACTCGCCGACCGACATCTGGAAGGCGGTGGAGGCCAGCACGCCAGGGACGATCCACGACAGGTAGTCGACCCCGCCGATGAGGCCGACGTGGCCGCCGACCCCGACGCCGATGCTGACCAGGAACATCACCGGAAGGACGAAGGAGGAGAACACCGAGGCACGCCACAGCCGGCGGTACAGGATCAGGGAGCGCTCCAGCACCGCCAGCGTCGAGGGCGCGGAGACCTGGAAGGTCAGGGGGGCCATCAGTCGACCAACGTCCGGCCGGTGAGGTGCAGGAAGACGTCCTCAAGGGTGGAGCGGCGCACGAGCACGCTGGTGGGGACCAGCCCGCGCCGGTGGACCTCGGCGGTGGCGGCGTCACCGTCGGCGGCGTACACCAGCAGCCGGTCGGGCAGCGGGTCGATGCGCTCGCCGATGCCGGCGAGCTTGCCGGCCAGCTCGGAGGGGCGCTCGTCGCCGAAGCGAAGCTCGACCACCTCGGGGGTGGAGTAGGTCTCGATGAGCGAGCGGGGCGACCCCTCGGCGACGATGCGCCCGCCGTCCATGACCACCAGCCGGTCGCACAGCTGCTCGGCCTCGTCCATGTAGTGGGTGGTGAGCACCAGGGTGGTGCCGCGCCGCTTGAGCTGGAACAGCCGCTCCCACAGCAGGTGGCGGGCCTGCGGGTCGAGGCCGGTGGTGGGCTCGTCGAGCAGGACGATGTCGGGGTTGTTGACCATGGCCCTGGCGATGGTGAGGCGGCGCTTCATGCCACCCGACAGCGGCTCGACGTTGCTGCCGGCCCGGTCGGCCAGCTGCACGAAGTCGAGCAGCTCGTCGGCCCGGCGGCGGGCCTCGGGCCGGGGGATGCCGAAGTAGCGGGCGTAGGTGGTGAGGTTCTCCCGGACGCTGAGGTCGGGGTCGAGGTTGTCCAGCTGCGGGCAGACGCCGAGCCGCCCGCGGATCTGGGCGCCCTGGCGTGCCGGGTCCATCCCGAGGATGCGCAGCTCACCGGCGGTGGGAAGCGACACGCAGCTGATCATGCGCATCGTGGAGGACTTGCCGGCGCCGTTGGGGCCAAGGAAGCCGAAGGCCTCGCCGGGGGCCACATCGATGTCGATGCCGTCGACCGCGGTGAAGCCGCCGAAGCGTTTCACCAGGCCACGCGCGTAGATCAGAGGTTGCTCGGACACGGAGCAAAACCCTAACGAACTCCACTGACATTCCCGCAACAGGTTTTCGCCCCCCCCGGCGCGGGGAGAGCGGCCGGGGCCCGCGCGGGAGGTGTCACCCGACGACCCCCGAGGGCGCGGCGCCGCGCCGGTCAGGTCCCCGGGCGGGTGTTCGCCGCCACCGGCCTGGACCAGGACGAGCCGCGCCACCCGCGCCGCGGGCTCGACCCGATGACCACGGCCCTGGACACCGCGGCGCCCGAACCCGCCGCCGAAGGGACCTCCTGACCCCGGCCCGAGGACCAAGGTCACTGGCATATCCCCCGCCACGCGGGAAGCCTCATAGACATGAGCGAGCTGGAGCGAATCGATGCCTACTGGCGCGCCGCCAACTACCTGTCGGTCGGCCAGATCTACCTGCTTGACAACCCGTTGCTACGGGAACCTCTACGACCCGAGCACATCAAACCGCGCCTGCTCGGACATTGGGGAACCACCCCGGGCCTGAACTTCTGCTTCGCGCACCTCAACAGGGTCATCAAACAGCGCGACCTGGACATGATCTACATCGCCGGGCCCGGGCACGGCGGCCCCGCCACGGTCGCGCACGCCTGGCTGGAGGGCACGTACTCGGAGATCTATCCCTATGTCTCCCGCGACGAGCCCGGGATGGCCCACCTGTTCCGCCAATTCTCCTTCCCGGGCGGCATCCCGAGCCACGCCGCCCCCGAGACCCCGGGGTCGATCAACGAGGGCGGTGAGCTCGGCTACTGCCTGGCCCACGCCTACGGCGCCGCGTTCGACAACCCGGACCTGGTGGTCGCGTGCGTCATCGGGGACGGCGAGGCCGAGACCGCGGCCCTTGCCACCAGCTGGCACTCCAACAAGTTCCTCAACCCGGCCAGGGACGGCGCCGTCCTGCCCATCCTGCACCTCAACGGGTACAAGATCGCCAACCCGGCCGTGCTGGCCCGCATCCCCGAGGACGAACTGCTCAAGCTCATGGAGGGGTACGGCTACCGCCCCCACGTGGTCGCCGGCGACGACCCGGCCGCGACCCACCGGCTGATGGCCGAGACCCTGGACACCGTGTTCGACCAGATCGCCGAGGTCAAGGCCGGTTCAGGCGAACGCTGGCCCATGATCATCCTGCGTACGCCCAAGGGGTGGACCGGGCCCAAGGAGGTCGACGGCCACCCGGTGGAGGGCACCTGGCGCGCCCACCAGGTGCCGCTGGCCGGCGTGCGCGACGACCCCGCCCACCTGGCCGCGCTGGAGGAGTGGATGCGCTCCTACCGCCCCGAGGAGCTCTTCGACCGCGACGGCACCCCGACCGGGCAGATCGACGCCCTGGTGCCCAAGGGGCCGCGCCGGATGAGCGCCAACCCCCACGCCAACGGCGGCGAACTGCTCAAGCCACTGGTGCTGCCCGACTTCCGCGACTACGCGACCGAGGTCAAAGCACCGGCCACCGCCACCACCGAACCCACCCGGGTGCTCGGCGGGTTCCTGCGCGACGTCATCGCCGCCAACCCTGCCAACTTCCGGCTGCTTGGACCCGACGAGACCGAATCCAACCGGCTGTCGGCGGTGTTCGAGGTCACCGACCGGGCGTGGATGGCCGAGCGGCTGCCCACCGACGAGAACCTCGCGCCCGACGGCCGGGTGATGGAGGTGCTCAGCGAGCACCTGTGCCAGGGCTGGCTGGAGGGCTACCTGCTCACCGGACGCCACGGGCTGTTCAACTCCTACGAGGCGTTCATCCACGTCGTCGACTCGATGTTCAACCAGCACGCCAAGTGGCTGGAGGCCTCCCAGCGCATCTCGTGGCGGCGCCCGGTCGCCTCGCTCAACTACCTGCTCAGCTCGCACGTGTGGCGCCAGGACCACAACGGGTTCAGCCACCAGGACCCCGGCTTCCTGGACCTGGTGGTCAACAAGAAGGCCAACGTGGTGCGGGTGTACCTGCCGCCGGACACCAACACGCTGCTGTCGGTGGCCGACCACTGCCTGCGCTCGCGCGACTACGTCAACGTCGTGGTCGCCGGCAAGCAGCCGGTCCTCGACCTGATGGCGATGGACGACGCCGTGGTGCACTGCGCGCGGGGCCTTGGCATCCTGCCGTGGGCCTCCACCGACGAGGGCCAGGAACCGGACGTGGTGCTGGCCTGCGCGGGCGACGTGCCCACCCTTGAGACCCTGGCCGCCGCCGACCTGCTGCGCCGCCACCTGCCGGACCTGAAGGTGCGGGTGGTCAACGTCGTCGACCTGATGCGGCTGCAACCCCCCAACGAGCACCCCCACGGGCTGCCCGACCCGGCCTACGACGCCCTGTTCACCACCGGCAAGCCCGTCATCTTCAACTTCCACGGCTACCCGTGGCTGATCCACCGCCTCACCTACCGGCGCAAGGGCCACGAGAACCTGCACGTGCGCGGGTACAAGGAGGAGGGCACCACCACCACCCCGTTCGACATGGTGATGATGAACGACATCGACCGGTTCCACCTGGTCATGGACGTCATCGACCGCGTGCCGGGGCTCGGGGAGCGGTGCGCCCACCTGCGGCAGGAGATGGCCGACGCCCGGGCGCGCGCCCGCGCCTACACCCGCGAGCACGGCGAGGACGCCCCGGAGATCCGCGACTGGACCTGGCCGCACTAGGCCGCCGACCGAACAAGCCTTTCCCGCCGCCGCGGGGAAGGCTCAGGGCGTACCGCGCCCGCCGATCTGCGCGGGGAGCCGGTCCAGCAGGTTGGCCAGGTCGTCGGCGTGGTCCTCCTCGTCGGCCAGCAGCTCCTCGAACACCCGCCGGGTCGTCGGGTCGCCGTCGCCGATCCACTGGGCGATCTCGGTGTAGGAGGCGATGGCGACCCGCTCGGCCACCAGGTCCTCTTTGATCATCTCGACGAGGTTGAGGCTCCCGTCGTACTGGGTGTGCGCCCGGCTGCTCAGCCTGGCCGGGTCGAAGTCGGGATCCCCGCCCAGCTGGGAGATGCGGTTGGCCAGCATGTCGGCGTGCCGCTGCTCGTCGGCGGCGTGCTCCAGGAACTCCTTGGCCACCGGCTCGGCGTGGATGCCCGTGGCGGTGTAGTAGTGCCGTTTGTACCTGAGGACGCAGACGATCTCGGTCGCCAGGGCCTCGTTGCACACCTGGATGACCCGCGGCAGGTCGGCGCCGTACGCCCCTGTCACGGGTCCCTTGTCGATCTCCGCCCGCGCGCGTTCCCGCAAGGCCTGGATATCCGTCAGAAAATCGGCCATGAGGTCGGTGTACCCACCCCGAGTGCCGGAAATGCGGCGCGATGTCCGGTCTCGTCCTGGAGGGCTCGACCTGGAGTCGAGTCCAGCACCTAGGGTACGAGCCGCCGCGCCCGGCCCACCAGGGCCCGGCGGCACCGCGATCGCACCCACGACGACCACCAAGGGAGCACCACCATGCGCTACCGCGTCCTCGGCGGCACCGGCACCGAGGTGAGCGCCCACTGCCTCGGGGCCATGATGTTCGGCGCGGCCGGCAACCCCGACCACGACGACTGCGCCCGCATCATCCACGCCGCCCTCGACCAGGGGATCAACTTCGTCGACACCGCCGACATGTACTCGGCGGGCGAGTCCGAGCAGATCGTGGGCAAAGCCCTTCAGGGGCGCCGCGACGGGCCGCCGCGGCCGGTGAGGGCCGCACACCGGGCCCGAGGAGGTCAGGCCCGGCGGGCCACGGCCGTGATGAGCGGCTGGAGCAGCCGGGCCGCCAGCGGCCCGAACGCCGCCAGGATCAGCACGTACCCCGCGGCCAGCGGCCCGAGGTCGCGATGGGCCCCGGCCGCCACGGCGAGCCCGGCGATGACGATGTTGAACTCGCCGCGCGGGATCAGCGCGATGCCGGCCCGGGCCTGCCCGGCCTTGGCGATGCCCGCGCGGCACGCGGCGTACACGCCGGTGGCCAGCTTGGTGATCATGCTGATCAGGGCCAGCAGCGCGGCCGTACCGGCCATCGGCCAGATCGCCGCCGGGTCGGTCTGCAGGCCGAAGAACACGAAGAACACCGCGGCGAACAGGTCGCGCAGCGGGATCAGCAGCGCCCGTGCCTCGTGGGCCAGCTCCCCCGACAGCGCGATGCCGACCAGGAACGCGCCCACCGCGGCCGACACCTGCAGCTGCTGGGCCACGCCCGCGACCAGCAGCGCCAGGCCCATCACCTTCAGCAGCAGCACCTCGGAGTTTGGGCTGGCCACGAACGCCTCGATCCACCGGCCGTAGCGCAGCGCGACCAGCAGTACGACGCTGACCGTGGCGAGCGCGATGGCGACGGTGACGGCGCCGCCGATCAGGCTCACCCCTGCCAGGATGGCGGTGAGGATCGGCAGGTACAGCGCCATGGTCAGGTCCTCGAAGACCAGCAGCGACAGCACCACGGGGGTCTCGCGGTTGCCGATCCATCCGAGGTCGGACAGCACCTTGGCGGTGATGCCGGAGGAGGTCGCGTAGGTCACGCCGGCCATCGCCACGGCCGCGACCGGGCCCCAGCCGAGGATCAGTGCGGCGACGGCGCCGGGGGCGGCGTTGAGCACCAGGTCGACCAGGCCGCCCCTGGCGTTGCCGCGCAGGCTGGTG
This sequence comes from Sphaerisporangium sp. NPDC088356, assembly GCF_040685555.1. Lineage (NCBI taxonomy): Bacteria > Bacillati > Actinomycetota > Actinomycetes > Streptosporangiales > Streptosporangiaceae > Sphaerisporangium > Sphaerisporangium sp. NPDC088356. Next base: position 28,425 of record NZ_JBFBIK010000040.1, on the reverse strand, counting down.
ACCAGTTCGTCGGCGTTGTACTCAAGGCCGAGGGTCAGCAGCAGCAGCACCACGCCGAGTTCGGCGCCGACCGCGATGAAGTCCTCGCTGGTGGCCAGGGGCAGGATGCCGCCCTGGCCGAACGCGAGCCCGGCCAGCAGGTACAGCGGGATGGGGGAGATTCCCGCGCGCAGCGCCAGCGCTCCGAGCACGCCGAGGGCGAGGACGATACCGCCGAGTTCAATGAAAAGTGTCGCCGTGTGCACGCCGGCTTATCCGTGGGACAGGATGTCGGCGACGGCGGAGGTGCTCTCGGGGCTGCCCACGACCACGACCACGTCCCCGCTGTCGAGCGGGAAGTCGGGGTTGGGGCTGGCGTGGACCTGCCCGCCCCGGACGACGGCCACGATGGAGGCGCCGGTCCGGGTGCGTACGCGGGCATCGCCCATCGCCCGGCCGACGTAGGGGGAGTCCTCGAGGATCGGCAGCTGGACGCTGACCAGCCCTTCGACCTCGCGGTGCAGGGCGTTGAGCCGCTGGACGATGCGGGGGGCGCCGAGCAGCTCGACCAGCGCGTCGGCCTCCTCGTCGTTCAGCTGGATCGCCTCGCACGCCCGGTCGGGGTCGTGGCGGTCGTAGATGACCAGGTCGCGCCGGCCGCCGCGGTGGGAGACCACGGCGATCCTGCGGCCGGACTGGGTGGTGAACTCGTGTTTGAGCCCTATGCCCGGTAGTGCGGTCTGTTCGATCTCCACCGAGCCCTCGCCCCATCCAGCTGTACGACAACCGTTGCCTGCGCCCATCCGATAACCGGATTTAAATCCATATAAAGGACGAACGCCTGTGAGGTTAGCACGACACGGGCAGCCGACCCCCCCAAGTGATCTTGATCACTGGACCGCGCGAACGGCCCGCCCGCGGCCCGTCACACCACCAGGCTCAGCGCCAGCACCAGCACCAGCCCCACCACCGAGATCACCGTCTCCATCGCCGACCAGGTCTTGAGGTTCTGGCCCACGCTCAGGCCGAAGTACTCCTTGACCAGCCAGAACCCCGCGTCGTTGACGTGGGAGAAGAACAGCGACCCCGCGCCGATGGCCAGCACCAGCAGCGAGGTGTGCCCGGTGTCCAGCGTGGTGACCAGCGGGGCCAAGATCCCCGAGGCGGTGACGGTCGCCACCGTCGCCGACCCGGTGGCCAGGCGGATGAGCACCGCGACCAGCCAGGCCAGCAGGAGCACCGACAGGCCGCTGCTCTGCACCCAGTCGGCCACCAGCTTGCCGATGCCGGTGTCCACCAGCGTCTGCTTGAACCCGCCGCCCGCCGCCACGATCAGCAAGATCCCCGCGATCGGCGGCAGCGCCCGCTCCAGCGAGGTGGCCAGCGCCTTGCGGTCCATGCCCGCCCCGCGCCCCAGGGTGAAGATCGCCACCAGCACCGCGATCAGCAGCGCCACCAAAGGCGTGCCGAGGAAGTCCAGCCCCGAGCGCACCAGCGTCCCCTCGGCGGCGAACAAGTCGGCCACGGCCTTGCCCATCATCAGCACCACCGGCAGCAGGACGGTGGCCACCGTGACGCCGAACGAGGGCCGCCGCACATCCCCCTCGTCCTGCTGCCGCCCGGCGTCGAACAGCTCCGGCGCCGGGACGTCCACCCACCGGGCGGCGTACCGGGCGAACAGCGGACCGGCGATGGCCACCGTCGGCACCGCGATCAGCACGCCGAGCCCCAAGGTGATGCCGAGGTCGGCCTTGAGCGCGTCGATGGCCACCAGCGGCCCCGGGTGCGGCGGCACCAGGCCGTGCATGACCGACAGCCCGGCCAGCGCCGGGATGCCGACCCGCACCAGCGACAGCCCCGAGCGGCGCGACACCAGGAAGATCACCGGCATCAGCAGCACGAGCCCGATCTCGAAGAACATCGGCAGGCCGATCAGCGCGCCCACCGCCGCCATCGCCCACGGCAGCGAACGCGGGCTGGAGCGGCCGACGATGGTGTCCACGATCTCGTCGGCCCCGCCGGAGTCGGCCAGCAGCTTGCCGAACATCGCGCCGAGCGCGATCAGCGTGCCCACCCCCGCGGCCGTGCTGCCGAACCCGTTGGTGAAGCTCGTGATCACATCCGCCATCGGCAGGCCCGCGATGGCGCCCACGGCCAGCGAGCCGAGCGTCAGGCTCAGGAAGGGGTGCAGGCGGAACCGGGTGATCAGCAAAACGATCAGCGCGATGCCGACCAGCGCCGCGGGCAGCAGCCGCCCGGTGGGGACCGCCGCCTCCGGCGCTGCCAGCGCGATCAGTGCGGTGCTCATCTCACTCTCCTTCGCCCGCGCGGGGACGGGGGGCCGCGGGGGGCGGCGAGGTCTTCGCAAGGGGCGCGGCGGCCAGGTAGTCCTCCACCAGCTCATCGACGGACCTGCCGAGGTCCAGCACCACGCCGCGCTCGTCGGGCTCCAGCGGCTCCAGCGTCTGGAACTGTGAGGCCACCAGGGAGGCGGGCATGAAGTGACCCGGCCGGCCCGCCACCCGCCGCCGCACGACCTCCTGCTCGCCGTGCAGGTGGACGAAGCCCACCCCCGGCGCCGCCTCGCGCAGCGTGTCGCGGTAGGAGCGCTTGAGCGCCGAGCAGCTCACCACCCCGCCGCCGGTGAGGTGCCCGGCCAGCCAGGCGCCGATCGAACGCAGCCACGGCAGCCGGTCGGCGTCGTCCAGCGGGACGCCCGCCGACATCTTGGCCACGTTGGCGGGGCTGTGGAAGTCGTCGGCGTCGGCGAACGGCATCCGCAGGCGCTGCGCCAGGGCCGCGCCGACGGTGCTCTTGCCGGAACCGGTCACCCCCATGACGACCAGCAGCGGCGCCGCGAAGGTTTGAGCCGGCGCGGCGGGGGGAGTCGGGGGCGGGGGATCGGTGGGGTTCATGGGGGAGCCTCTCGGGTGGAACTGCCCGACAGGGTGTCACGAATAATCAGCCGTAATCAAGGGGTAACACCCAATTAATCATATCTTTTAACCTCGGTGGATGCCGAGCCCACCCACCATGGGAAGATTGGCCACCGTGGGAGCCAAAGACCAGATCAGTGCGGGGCTGCACGGCAGCGTCCTGGACGAGTTCGGCGCCCTGATCACCTCCGGCGCCTTCCCCCCCGGTCACGTGCTGCGCATCGAGCAGCTCGAAGAGCGCTTCGGGGTGTCCCGGTCGGTGACCCGCGAGGCCATCCGCGTCCTTGAGTCCATGGGCCTGGTCACCAGCCGCCGCCGCGTCGGCGTCACCATCGCCCCGCGATCGGCGTGGAACCTGTTCGACCCCCGCGTCATCCGCTGGCGGCTGGACGGCGCCGACCGCGACGAACTGCTGGCCTCCCTCGGAGAGCTGCGGCGCGGCGTCGAGCCGGTGGCCGCGGGCCTGGCCGCGCGGCACGCCACCCCCGAGCAGTGCGGGACGCTCACCGGCGCGGTCATGCAGATGGCCGTGCACGGCAGGTCCGGCGACCTTTCGGCCTACCTTGCCGCCGACATCGTCTTCCACCGCACCCTGCTGGAGGCCTCCGGCAACGAGATGCTGGGCGCGCTCACCGACGTGGTGGCCGAGGTGCTGGCCGGCCGCACCCACCACCACCTGATGCCCGCCCACCCCGAGCCCGCGGCGATCCGCTGGCACGCCGAGGTGGCCCAGGCCGTGCAGGCGGGCGACGCCGAAGCGGCCGAGCGGGCCATGCGCGACATCGTCGAGGAGGCCAACCGCGCGATGCTCACCACCCCGTCCCCCGCGACCCCCTGATCCGGCCCGCCGGGCGGGTCAGAGCGCGTGGTCGCCCGGACCCGGGTCGTCGCCCCGGCGCCACCGCTCGGCCTCCACGATCGCGAACGCCGCGGTGAGGGCGGTCAGCACGCAGCCGGCGAAGAACAGCGGCCACAGCTGGTGCACCGCCCCGTAGACGGCCAGGACCACGAAGACGATCACACCGGCGCAGGCGGCGATCAGCCAGGCCCCCGGTGCCCGGGACGCCCGGTGCCGCGTGGCGGCCCCGGCGGTGCCCGGTGACAGCGGCCGGTCCGCCCGGTGCGGGCGGAAACGGTGATCTCTCGGGGCCCCGGGCTCGCGGCCGTGGTCCTCGGAACGCTCCATGCTCCCAGCCGTACCCCGGCCCCCGCGACCTGTACCGGGGACACGCGGGCCGGCCATCGGGAGTTTCACCGCCCCATCACCATGAAGATCCAGAGGTGTCCCGCCATCAGGGGATCCGGCGGGGTACACGCTCCGCGAGGACCGGCGCCTGCCACCCACCGGCCGGCGACCGGACCTCGACGCCGCCGCGGGCGCCGGCGGACCCGGCGGAGCGGTTCAGCCGCCGGTCAGCTCCTGGAGGCCGACCACACGCAGCAGTTCCACCCGCTCGCAGGATCTGCTGCCCGGACCGGCGGTGTAGACGACCAGCCGCTGGTCGTGCTCCAGGTTCAGCAGTACCTCGCAGTCCAGCTCCAGCAGGCCGACGACCGGGCGCAGGAAGCGTTTGACGTCGGTGCGCGGATGGTTGATCGCGCGGTGTCCCGCTCCAGACCGCTCACCACCCAAGCTCCGAGCGCACCCGCCGCGCCGCCTGCACCATCGTGGCCAGGGCAGCCTCCACCTGCTCGTAGGTACGGGTCTTGAGCCCGCAGTCGGGGTTCACCCACACCTGCCCGGACGGCAGCGCGCGCACCGCCGTCCTCAGCGCCTCCTCCACCTCCCCGGCCGAGGGCACGCGCGGGGAGTGAATGTCGTACACCCCCGGCCCAAGACCCCTCGCGAACCCCGCCACGGCCGGCTCGCCGAGGATCCGCGCGTGCGAGCGAGCCGACTCGATGCTCGTCACATCGGCGTCCAGCCCGTCGACCGCGGCCAGGATCTGCTCGGCGTCGGAGTAGCACAGGTGCGTGTGAATCTGAGTGCGATCACCCGCCCCGGAGGTCGCGTGCCGGTAGGCCGCCACGGCCCACCGAAGGTAGGCGTCCTGCGACTCCCGGCGCAACGGCATCAGCTCACGCAGGGCCGGCTCGTCCACCTGGATGATGGAGATCCCCGCCGCCTCCAGATCGCCCACCTCGGCGCGCACGGCGTCGGCCACCTGGAACACCACATCGCGTAGCGGCAGATCGTCACGGACGAACGACCAGGCGACGATGGTCACCGGCCCCGTCAGCATCCCCTTGACCGGCTTGACGGTCAGCGACTGCGCGTACCGGGCCCAGCGCACGGTGATCGGCGCCGGCCGGCCGACCTCGCCGTGCAGGATCGGCGGGCGGGTGCACCGCGAACCGTAGGACTGCACCCACCCGTGCCGGGTGACCGCGAACCCCTCCAGGTGCTCGGCGAAATACTGCACCATGTCATTGCGCTCAGGCTCACCGTGGACCAGCACGTCCAGCCCGAGCCGTTCCTGCAGGCCGATCACCCGCTCGATCTCGGCGCGCACCCGCTCCTCATAGGCGGGCTCCTCCAGCTCCCCGGCGGCCAGGGCCGCGCGGGCGGCCCGCAACGCGCCGGTCTGCGGGAACGAGCCGATCGTGGTGGTGGCCAGCGGCGGCAACCGCAGATGCCCGGCCTGCGCCGCCGCCCGCACCGCGTACGGCCCGCGCTCACGCCGCTCCCCGCGCCCCTGCCCATCCGGCGGCTCCCCGGCCGGCGTCACCGGCGCCGGGACCCGGGGGAGAGGGCCGCCGGGCGGGGCACCGGCCAGCAGGCCCGCCAGCTCGACCACCTCGGCCACCTTCTGGTCGGCGAACGCCAGCCGCTCGCGCAGCCGCGGATCCAGCCCGCTCTCCAGCTCCACGTCGTAGGGGACGTGCAGCAGCGAGCAGGAGGTGCTCACCACCACCTGCCCCGCGCGGGCGCGAAGCGCGACCAGCGCCGCCAGCGCCCGCGCGGGGCAGGTACGCCACACCTCCCGCCCCGACACCACCCCCGCCACGACCGTCTTCGCGGCCAGCACCTCCAGCCCCGGCCCATCGGCGGGGGCGCCGTGCACCAGATCCAGCCCGATCGCCTCCACCCCGGTGGCGGCCAGGACGGGCAGCGCCTCGCCGAGGCCGCCGAAGTAGGAGGCCACCAGCAACGCGGGCCGCCCGGCCGGCGCACCCAGCCGTTCGTAGGCGACCCGCACGGCCAGCAGCTCGGCGGGGGAGCGGTCGGCCACCAGCGCCGGCTCGTCCAGCTGCACCCACCCGACCCCTTCGGCGGCGAGCTCGGCCAGCACCCGCTCGTAGACCTCCAGCACATCGGCCAGCCGGTCCAGCGGGACGAACCCGGCGGGGGCGCCCGGCGCGGCCTGCGACAGCAGCAGGAACGTCACCGGCCCGAGCAGCACCGGCCGGGTGTCCAGCCCCAGCGCGCGGGCCTCACGCACCTCCGACACCGCCTTGCCCCCGGCGGTGAAAGCGAACGCGGTGTCCGGGCCGACCTCCGGGACGATGTAGTGGTAGTTGGTGTCGAACCACTTGGTCATCCGCAGCGGCGCCACACCCGCGGTGCCCCGCGCCATGGCGAAATAGGTGTCCTCGGCGGACCCGCCCCGGTAGCGGCCGGGCACCGCGTCCAGCATCACCGCCGCGTCGAGCACCTGGTCGTACAGGGAGAAGGTGTTGGAGGGCAACGCCCCAAGGCCCAGCGAGGCGAGCCGCCGCCAGGCCTGCTCGCGCAGCCGCGCCCCGGTCTCCCGCAGCTCCAAGACGGTGGAGCGGCCCTCCCAGTACGACTCCAGCGCCCGCTTCAGCTCCCGGCGTGGCCCGATCCTCGGATACCCGAGCACCGTGGAAGGGGGAAAAGGCGTCGTGCGTGCGGCGGTCATGCGGGCTCCCTGGCGTCAAAGGCGTTCGGTCGGACGCGGGAATCCTGCCCGATCACCCACCCACCCGCCCCGATCGATTCACACCGCTTATCAACCCCAGGTGGCGCTCACACGGTGCCGGGTGGGCATACTGGAGCGTGGAATCCGGCCCGCCGCTGCGCGAGATCCTCTGCTTCGCCCGCGTCGCCCAGCACCTCAGCTTCTCGCGCGCCGCCGACGAGCTCGGCATGTCCCAGCCCGCGATGAGCCAGGCCATCGGCCGCCTCGAGCGCTCGCTCGGCCTGCGGCTGTTCGACCGCACCAGCCGCGAGGTCCAGACCACCCCCGCCGGAAAGGCACTGCTGCCCCACGCACTGGCGCTGCTGGACACGGCCTCGGCCTTCACCGCCGAGGCCGCCCGCCTCGCCATACCACCCCGCCCGATCATTGGCCTTGCTTATGCACCGCTGGTCGGCAGCCTCGCCGCGCGAGCCGCCCGCCGACTCGCCGAGCGCAAACCCGCGATCGACGTCCAACTGCGGGCCGCCGGCTGGCGCGCCGCCACGCAGGCCCTCACCCGGGGCGAGGTGCCGGTGGCCATCCTCAGCGCCCCGTTCCCCACCGGGTTCACCACCGGCGCCCGGTTCGGGGTCACCATCGGCCACCTGGCCGTCCCGGCGGGCGACCCCCTCGCCGCCCTGCCCCGCCTGAGCCCAGACCGGCTCGGCCGCCACAAGATCCTCATGCCGGGGCACCGCCCCCCCGGCGGCATGTGGGCGCGCCTGGCCGCCACGCTCCCCGGCCCGCACCGGCTCCACGTCGCCGCCGAGGACATCGACGACTTCGCCGCCGCACTGGACCTGGTCGCCGCCGGGATCGGCCTGCTCCCGGTGCCCCAGCTGCTCGCCACGTGGATCCGCCGCCAAGACGTACGGTTCGTCCCCTTCGACGCCGGCGATCTGCGCATGACCTTCGGCCTGGCCTGGTCACCCGAACGCGTCTCACCCGAGGTGACCACCCTGGTCCACGCCGTCCAGGAAACCCTCTGGACCCGATGACCCCTGTCAGTCCCGGATACCCGGGTTGGCCGCCATGACCGACTCGGCGACCTCCCGCAACCGGGGCAGGAACCCCAGCACCTCCCGCCCCCGCCCGGCCAGGCCGCCGGGGGAGACGACACCCAGATCGCCCAGCAACTCCCCGAAACCGGCGGAGAACCTCTCACCGGCCGCCGGATCGTCACTCGCCAAGATCTTCAGGCACCGGGCATAGGTGACGACGATCCAGAAGACCGCCTCACGGTGCAAGCCCCGCCCGATCAGCTCACACCCGCCGCCGACCGCGATCGGCCTGGCCGCCGCGGTGATGTCGGAGGAGAACAACAACGGCGTCCTGGCCACCGGCACCGTGGCATCGAACACCCGCGCCATCGCCGCCAGGTGGTACCCCACCCGCGCGGCGCTCATCCGCGCGCACCCCAGCAGCTCCAGCAACCGCTCGTGAACATCCAGGTGACCGTACTCGGCCAGCAGGCCCCTGACCGCCAGGTAACGCAACCGCACCGTCGGATTGCGCAACCCCGCGCTCAGCAGCACATGCGTGGTCACCCCGGTCGGGAACACCCACCCCAGCACCCGGTCGTGCACCGGCGCCGACGCCTCCACCGCCCCCAGGCCCGCGACGATCCTCAGCTCGGCGTCCTCGCACCGCGCCCGGACCCACCGCCGCCGGGTGTACCCCTCGGCGACCTTCGCCTGCAACCGGGCCAGCCTCCCGGTGGGGTCGGCGATCACGTTGCCACCACGCAGACCCCCCGCCAGGTGGCAGGAACCCAGCACCACCTCGGCCGACCGGATCTGCTCCCACGGCACGTAGGTGACCTCAACCATGACCCCCTCACGGAGGAACTTCCCCAGCTTGGCCGGGGCCCGCGACCCGCAGGTCACCACCATGACGTCCACGTCGGAGGCCGCCGGCAACTCGGCCTCACCAGGCAGCCAGGTCGCCGACCCGCTCAGGTAAGCACCCGCGAACCCCGGCGCCCCGGCGGCGTGCTCGGCGACCCACCGCGACGCGATCTCCCGCGCCCGCCCCACCCTCACCACGACCCCGCACCCCCACCTGTCACGGCACCCCATCATCCCGCGAGCCCAGCGCGGCCGTCTCGGCCTCGTGAATGCGCCTGTAGGCCCGGTCGCGTACCCGCAGGACCACGGCCGCCAGCATCGCCGCCGTCACCGAACCCGCCAGCACCGCGATCTTCACATGGTCCCCGCGGGCACCACCCGCGCCGAACGCCAGCTCCCCGATGAGCAGCGACACCGTGAAACCCATGCCACCGAGCACCGACAGCCCCAGCACGTCGATCCAGGCCAGCCCCTCGTCCAGATCGGCCCGGGTGAACCGTGACACCAACCAGGTCGCGGCCATGATCCCCAACGGCTTGCCGGCGACCAGCCCCGCGACCACGCCCACCGCCACCGGGTCGCTCAGCGCCTCCACCAGCCCGCCCGGCCCGCCCACGGCCACCCCGGCCGACAGGAACGCGAACACCGGAACCGCCACACCCGCCGAGACCGGCCGCAACCGGTGCTCGAAGTGCTCCGCCGGCCCCGCACCGCCCGCCCGGCCCACCGCCGCCACCGGCACCGTGAACGCCAGCAGCACACCCGCCACCGTCGCATGCACCCCCGAGGCGTGCACCAGCGCCCACGTCAACGCGGCCGGCGGCAGCAGCACCCACCACGCCCGCACCCCCCGCCGTACCAGCACCGCGAAGACCGCCAGCGGCACCAAGGCCGCCACCAGCGCCACCACCGACAAGCTCTCGGTGTAGAACACGGCGATGATGACGATGGCCATCAGATCGTCCACCACCGCCAAAGTCAGCAGGAACGTGCGCAGCGCCGACGGCAGGAACCGGCCCACCACCGCCAGCACCGCCAGCGCGAACGCGATGTCGGTGGCCGTGGGAATCGCCCACCCCCGCGCCGCCCCCGCACCGGCCCCCGAAGCGAGCACCACGTACAGCACGGCCGGAACCACCACACCACCGGCCGCGGCCGCCACCGGCACCACCGCCCTGCGCACCTGCCGCAGATCACCGGCCACGAACTCGCGTTTCAGCTCCAGGCCCGCGACGAAGAAGAACACCGCCAGCAGCCCATCGGCCGCCCAGGCCGCCAAATCAAGATCTAGATGCAGCGCCGCGGGCCCGAACCTGAACGAGCGCAACGCCTCATACCCGCCCGACCACGGGGAGTTCGCCCACACCATCGCCGCCACCGCGCCGGCCAGCAGCAACGCCCCGCCGACCGTCTCCTCGCGCAGGATGCCGGCGACACGCCGGGCCTCGGCCCACGACCCCCGGGTCAGCAGGCCGGGCATACCGGGCATACGGCGGGGGGCGTCGGTCACGGGCGCTCCAGTCCATAGGCGGATCCATTGCCGACCAGACTTCCCGGCGCACCTCGCCCCACCCTACAGGCGTCCTTCCACCGCCCCGCCACCCGCCGCCCCGGCCCACCGGCAACCGCCCACGGCCGGGGGCGTGGCCGGGCGTCACCTGGACAGGACCTCCCGCAGACCTCCCGCCAGCTCGACCGCCCGGGGGACCGTCCAAGGGATCACACCGCTCTCGGTCATCAGCGCGTGGCACTGCCGCCGCTCTTAGAGGACCCCGGGCGGCAGCGGGGCGACGTGCCAGTGCAGGCGGGCGTTGCCCTGCCGGCTGCCCAGCGACAACAGGTTCGAATCGCACCCCCGTGCCCGACCCACCCCATCCCTGTCAAGCGAGCCCACCCTCACCCCGCCTCCCCGCCGGGAGGAACCCCTGCGGGTCCCACCGAAGTGGGCACCGAGGCGGCGTACCGGGCGTGCACGTGCCCCTCAAGCGGGAACGGGGGATGAGCAGGCAGCACGCCCTCCAATGCGTACCCGCACTTGCCCGCCACCCGGCACGAGGCGAGGTTGTCCACCTGATGCAGCAGCCGCAGGCACTCGAGCCCATCACCGCCGAACGCCTCGAAAGCCCACGTGGTCATCCGCTCAAGGGCCCGGGCGGCCACACCCCGCCCCCGCGCCCCCGCCGCCGTCCAGTACCCCACCTCCGCACGCGACCCACCGGAAGCGAGCCCTTTCAGCGCGACGTTGCCGACCAGGCGAAGCTCCCCGGACCCGCCCACGGGCTCAAAGACCGCGAAACTCAGCCGCTCGCCCCCCTCCCACCCCGCCCACTGGACCTCCAGCCACCGCCGGGCGTCCTGCTCTCCGGTCACGTGAAGCCTGGTCCACCGGCGCATCACCGGATCACGGTAGGCCTCGATCAACTCGGGGATGTCCCGCTCGGCCCACGGTCGCAGGACCAGCCCGGCAACCCCCTCGCTCGCGGCGGTGCGCAGCACAACACTCACGCCCGATCCTCCCGCCCCATGCCCACACCGGCCAGCAACCTGTCCTCCTCCCGCGCGGACAACCCGCCCGGCAGCGGCGGCTCACCCCGCCCGCGATCCCAGGCAAGGACATCGGCCGCCGTCACCGCCAGCGGCGTCGCCGGCATGCCCGCCGCCCGAGCACGCGCCGCGCTCCGCTGAAACGTCAGCGCCCACACCGGATCGGCCCGCACCAGCGGGAACCCGCCCGGCACCGCATCGGGCGGCACCGGCACCACCTCCACCCGGCTGCCCGCCGCCGCCGCGCACGCCTCGATCAACCCGCCCATCGTGACCGGCTCGGCCGGCCCCACCGCATTGAAGACACCCGGCCGGTCGCCGGCCACCAACCGCACCACCAGACGGGCCAGATCGCGGGAATCGACCACCTGCACCGGCTGCCCCGGATCGCCGGGCAGCACCACCCGCCCACCGCGCGCGGCCCGGCGCACCCAATACGTGAAAAGGTCCTGCGAGTCGTACGGCCCGGCCACGACCCCCGGACGGACGATCGTCGCCCGCCGCCCATACCAGGACAACACATCGTCCTCGCATGCCACCTTGAGCGGACCGTAGGTGTCCCCGCCGATCTCCTCGGTGCCCCGCTCAGGCGGCAGGCGCGGCGCGTCCTCATCAGCCCCCGGCCCGCCCCCGGGCCGGTACACCGCGTTGCTGGAGATGAACACACAGCGCCCCACCCGGTCACCGAGCGCCTCGGCAGCCTGCCGCACATGGCGCGGCACGTACGCCGAGACGTCGACCACCGCATCCCAGCAGCCCCCACGCAGCGACCTGTAGTCACCGGTGTCACGATCACCCACCAGTCGCGGCACACCGGGGAACAACCCGGCCCCAGTCCTGCCCCGGCTGAAAAGGCTCACCTCGTGACCATCCCGAAGAAAGTCCTCCACGATCGCCCGGCCGACGAATGACCCGCCACCCAAAACCAGTATCCGCATGACGCCCGATGCTAGATGCCTCACCGCCAAGCCGAGATCACCGTCGCCAGACCGCCCACCCGCCAACCGGCGGATGAACAACCCCAGAGCACCGGTCCACAACTCCGGGGTCCGACTTCCGCGACTCGACAAAGGCATCGCGACCCTCGCCCCCCGTGCGCCGCCGATTGGCGTACGTGGCAGTGACATGGCGCCGTCTGGAGCTTCCCGCCCAAACCACGGCACAACCCGCGCGCCGGCATTACTGATCGCTGAAGCCCCGCCGGATAGCGTGATTCGGACATGCACCCCGAACCGTACGAAGGCGCACAGATGACAGCACAGCTCAGCCTTTCTGTAACCCGCCACGGGCGCACCACAGTCGTAGGCCTGGCGGGGGAAATCGACATCGCGACAGCCGACCTCGTCGCCGGAATGCTCAAGGAGCTGATCCGCATGGGCCACACCACCTTGGCCCTCGACGCATCCGGGGTCCGGTTCTGCGACTCCACCGGCCTGGAGGCTCTACTTCAGACCCATGACGAGGCGTGGAAGGCCGGCGGCGGTCTTCGATTGATCGGCGTCCATGGCGCGCTGGGGCGCGTGCTCGACCTGACCGGGTGCCGGCAGGTCTTCGAGATGGACGACATGGCCCTCGCCGGGTGAGGTCTCCGCGGCGGCGAGGAGAGCGGCACGCCCCGACCAGGCCACTCCCGCTCGGGGCCATGACGCCCGAGCCGGGTGACACGGGCACAAACCGCCTCATCGGCCTCGAGCGGGCAATTCCGATGCGGCTGGACAGCCCCGGCCGCCAGGTCAAGGATCGCGTGGAACGCGACCTCGCGGCTGGCCGCTGTCGGCGGCCGGACACGGTGAGTGACCGGCAGGCCCTGATCCGGAGCGCCATTTGGTGAAATGTCCGGCGTGTATCGGGTTGTTCGCACGACCCGAGCCAGGGGAGGGGCGCCACCAAAAGGCGCTCGCGCGGGATGAGTGACGCTGCGGCCGGTGCGCGTCGACGCCGGCCGATCTCTGAGGCCCGCTCGCATCACCGAGGCGTGCAGGCCGGACCCGGCCGGTTGAACCAGGACACGAGTGCCTCATAGGGCTTTTGTGCCTTTACATTCTTAACCATACAGAATGGGCCTTCTGAACGGTTAGAGATGAATCGGCCGCTCGGCACCCAATAGGGGCGATGACGGCGATCATTGCGCTCCGCAGCCGTCGAAGCCACCAGCGCGCGAGAAAACAGGACCCGGCGCCGTCACGCTTGCCCGGTTCACGCGAGCACGGTTCCAAGATCCGGGCGGTTCCAAGATCCGGGCGGTTCCAAGATCCATGCTCTGGGCTCACAAGATCCACCCGCGCGAAGATCCACACACGCGAATCGATCACCAGGCCGCACATCGGCCACCCGGCGAACCCGAGACTCCGGCCCGGCCATCGCGCGGCTGACCGAGAACGCGCCTCGACGATCCAGAATGATCCAGACGGAGCCGGTGTCCGCAGGCCTCCCAACAGCCCATCCTCACCCATTTGATGCATAATCGTACTTATGCATCAAACGTGAAGCCGCCTCCCTCGGCCGCGTCGCACGTTGAACCCGGATCAGCGAACGGCCCCCGCGCGCCCGTGTGCTTCCCTGCCGAGCAACGTGAGATCCCAGCCGCCGCCGATCCCGATCGTGCCGCCGATCCCGTAGGTGCGCCCCGGGTGCCGCTTCCACGCCACGCGTCAGCCGCCCCACGTACCGAACGCGGCTCAGTGGTCTGGACGGGCACTCCGGGCCGTCGACTCCGGCCTCGCCTGAGCGCGGACCGTGTACTCTTTGCGGCCTCGATGACGACCGCTCCGGCCCGCCGCGTCCTCGGTGGCGAGGCCCCGGCATCCGTAGCAACAGCGCCGGCGAGCCAGGCCGGACAGAGCATTCCTTCCCAGGTGCGGCGTGTCACCAGGCCGGTCTCATGGCTTTCATGCATAATCTCAGGCACTTATGCCACGCTTTCCAGGTTTCCGAGCTTGCTCCCCACACTGGGCGCTGAGGGCCTCATGAGCGATCGTGACCCCTTGGTGCTGATGCGCGTGCCCGAAGCCATCACCGAGTTCCTCTCCGCGCTGCGCACCAAGAAGCTCTCCCCGCACACCATCGCCGGGTACCAGCGCGACCTGCACCTCGTCTCCTCGATCGCCGCCGGCCTGAGCGGCGTACGAGAAACCGACCTCGAGGTACGCCACCTGAACGGGCGCCTGGTGCGCACCGCGTTCGCCGACTTCGCCGAACCCCGCTCCCCCGCCAGCGTGAACCGCGCCTGGAGCGCCTGGAACCAGTTCCTCACCTTCTGCGTCGCCGAGGGAATGCTCGAGGGCAACCCGATGGCCGCGGTCCCCCGGCCCAAGCAACCCCCCAAGGCGCCCAAACCCCTGCTCGGCGACGGATCGGCGTCCGCGACCCTGCTGGAACGGATCGCCGACGGGGCCCGCGAGGCCCGCGACCCCTGGGTCGAACGTGACCTGGTGGTCCTGGCGCTGGCCCTGGTCACCGGGATGCGCTCGGCCGAACTGCTGAGCGTGACCCTCGGCTCGATCGGCGGCGCCCCCGGCGACCGGAGGATCCAGGTGGTCGGCAAGGGCGGCAAAACCCGCTCGCTGCCGATCGAGCCGCCCATCGAACACCTGATCGGCGACTACCTGGAAAGCCGCCTGCGCCGGTTCGGGCTCACCACGCTCCCCCGCTCGGCCGCGCTGCTCGTCGACACCGGAAACGAGCCCCTGCAGCGAGGCGGGCTGCAATATCTGGTCCGCCAGTGCTACCGGTACGCGGGGATCCACGACCAGGTGCAGAAAGGCACGCTCGTCCACGCGCTGCGGCACGAGTTCGCCACCCGGCTGGCCGAACGCGGCGCCTCCGCCCACGAGCTCATGGAGTTGCTCGGCCACTCCTCCATCGTCACCGGCCAGGCGTACGTCGCCTCGACGGCCCGTGAGGTGCGCAGCGCGGCGCGAGGCAACCCGGCGTACGAAGTGCTGGACCGGTTGCGCCCGCGCGAGGGCACGGCCGGGCCGTGAACCTGACGGGCCGTGCCCTCTCCGACGTGCCGGTGCTCGCCGTCACTCCACGGTGAGGACCACGCGCCCGCGTCCGTGACCGGATTCGACGTCGCGGTGCGCGTCGGCCGCCTGCGCCGGCGGGTAGGTGCGGCGGATGTGGACGGCGAGCTCGCCGCGCGCCACCTTGGTTGAGGTCAAATCGCGGGCCTTCGGTGCGGTCAGGGGACGATTGCGGTCGCGGTGATCTCGACGAGCTGCCCCGAGTACCCGAGGAAGGAGACGCCGAGCAGGGTGGAGGTGTGCGGGCCGTCCGACAGCTCGGAGTCGCGCACGACGTCCCATACCCGGACCAAATCCTGGTGCTCGGTGGCGGCGACGTAAACCGTGCTGGCGACGACGTGCCGAAGGTCGCTGCCGACCGCGCGCAGGGCCGTGGTCAGGTTGGCGAGAACCTGCCGGGCCTGGGCGACCGGATCTCCCGCCCCGACCAGGTTGCCGTCGGCGTCGACGGGCACGGCTCCGGCCATGAACGCGAGCCTCTCCCCCGTCTCCACGACCGCGGCGTGGGCGTAACCGGGGGGCGCGAGCAGGTTCGGCACGGTGGTTCGCAGGACCATTGGTTCTCCTCCAAGGGCGGCGGGCCTGCTACGACCGGCCATCATGTCCGTGCAGGTCGCCCGGTGTCATGTGGTTTTCCCTCCGCAGGGCGGCGGCGCGACGCGCACCCGGTGGCGCGCCGTTGGCGAACCTGGGCGGCTGCCGGGCGAACGGAAATGTCGGTGGGACCCGGTACGGTCGGCAAGGATCATGGCCGAAAGGACTGAGCTGATCGATGCGTCCCGCTGAGCTGAAGCGACTCACCGTCGAGGAGTCCGCCGACCGTTACGTGGAGCTTGTCCGCGCGAAGACCGTGACCGGGGCGCTGTCTCCGGCGACGGCCGAGGTGTACGCGCGCGACGTGGCGACGTTCGTGCGGCTGGCCGGGGCCGAGGGGGTGCTCGACGACCTGACGGGTGAGGATGTCGACGCGGTGCTGCTGGCGTTCGCCCGTAAACCCGACGGGCGGCGTTCCTCCCCCGGCGGTGAGTCGCAGAGCCCGTCCTCGCAGTCGCGGTTCCGCCGGTCGGTGTCGGCGTTCTTCAAGTACGCCACGGTGGCGGGCTGGGTGCAGGTCGATCCGATGACGGCGGCGACGGTCACGGCCAAGGAGCGGGGCGGCCTGCGGGCCGAGCGGCGGGCCCTTACCCGCGAGCAGGCGCAGGGGCTGGTCGGGGCGGCCAGGTCCCTGACGGTGGCCGAGCCCGAGGGCGGGCGGCGCGACCAGCGCACCGAGGTGCGTGACGCGCTGATCGTGCTGCTGCTGTCGACGCTCGGGCCGAGGGTGTCGGAGCTGGTGCGGGCGAACGTCGAGGATTTCTACACCAACGACGGTGTGCGTTACTGGCGCATCTTCGGCAAGGGCGGCAAGACGCGGGATGTGCCGCTCCCCAGTGATGTGGCCGAGGTGCTCGACGCCTACCTGTCGGGCAGCCGCCCCGCCACTGCCGAGAAGGCGTTGCTGCTGTCGTGGCGGGGCAGGCGGCTGGCCCGTGGCGACGTGCAGGCGGTGATCGACCGGGTCCAGCGGTGGGTCGATCCGGCGCAGCGGCGTTCGGTTACCCCTCACGGCCTGCGGCACACCACGGCCACCCATCTGCTGGCCGACGCGGTCGACATGGACTCGGTCCGCCGGGTGCTCGGGCACAGCGACCTGTCCACGCTGGGCCGCTACCGCGACGAGCTCCCGGGCGAGCTGGAGGTGGCGATGCGCGCCCACCCTCTCCTGCGACGCCCGGCCTCAGGCGAGTGACTACGGCGGGTGACCCGGTGACGTTGGACTCCGGGTCTCGCGCGGCGCTTTCTGCTGGTGAGTGGTTTTGGTGGTGGGAATGGATGGTTTTCGTCCAACCCAGCGCCTTTACTTTGTAGATTTATACGTTGGTCGGACATGGTCGCGGGGCCGGGTCAGGTGATCGGGGTGGACATCATCTGGTCGACGAGCGAGGTGGTGTGCTTGGCGTACCGGAAGAGCGGGTGGGTGAGCACCTCCTGCAGGAAGGCCAGGTCGGTGCAGAGCCCCGCTCCCCTGATCGTGAACTCCTCCAGCGCGCGGTGCGCCCGGGCGAGGGCCTGCGCGCGGGACGGCGCCCAGACCGACACCTTCGCGATCAGGGGGTCGTAGTCGGCCGTGATGCGCAGGCCGGCGGCGGCATGGGTGTCGACGCGCGTGAACGGGCCGCCGGGCGGGATGAACTCCTCGATGATCCCCGGTGTGGGCAGGAACCCCCGCGCGGGATCCTCGGCGTTCACACGGCACTCGATCGCCACGCCCGTGGACACGATGTCGGACTGGCGGTAGGACAGGTGCTGCCCGGCGGCGACGAGCAACTGCTCGCGAACCAGGTCGATGCCCGTGACCATCTCTGTGATGGGGTGCTCGACCTGCAGCCGGCAGTTGACCTCGATGAAGTGGCACGCGCCGCGCTCGTCCAGGACGTACTCGAAGGTCCCGGCTCCGACGTACCCGGCGCGCAGGGCCGCGCGCACGGTGATCTCGCCGAGATGCTCGATGGTGGCCGCGGGAAGGTTCGGCGGAGGCGTCTCCTCGATGAGCTTCTGCCGGCGCCGCTGCACCGAGCAGTCGCGGGCGCCAAGGTGGACGACGTTGCCGTGGCCGTCGGCGAGGATCTGCACCTCGACGTGCCTGGCGGCGTCCAGGTACTTCTCGACGTACACCCGGGGGTCGGCGAACAGGGCGACGGCCTCGCGGCGGGTGGCGGCGAACGCGCGGGCGAAGTCGCCGGGCTCGTGCACCACCGTCATCGCCCGGCCGCCGCCTCCCGCGGAGGCTTTGATCACGACGGGGTAGCCGACGGCGTCCGCGGTGCGGGCGGCCTCGACCGGCCCGCTGGCGGGGCCCGAACCACCGGGCAGGACGGGCAGCCCGGCCTCGACGGCGAACTCCCGCGCGGACACCTTGTCGCCGAGCCGGGCGATGACGTGCGCCGGCGGGCCGATCAGGGTGATCCCGTGGGCCTCGCAGATCTCGGCGAACTCCGCGCTTTCCGACAGGAAGCCGTATCCGGGGTGGATGGCGTCGGCTCCGGTCTGCAGGGCGGCGGTGAGGATCGCGGCCGCGTTGAGGTAGCTGTGCCTTGGTGCCGCGGGTCCGATCTGGATGGACTCGTCGGCCAGGCGCACCGCCGCGGAGTCGCGGTCCACGGTGGAGTGGGCGACGACGGTACGGATTCCCATCTCGCGGCACGTCCGAAGCACGCGCAGGGCGATCTCGCCCCGGTTGGCGACCAGAACTGTGGTGAACATCGCGCCAGGCTCCAAGCTCCGAGGAAGAAGGGGTCAGTGGCCGTCGCAGGGCAGGAGTGCCAGCAGCGGCTCCTCGTACTGGACCGGTGAGCCGTCGGTGGCGACGATCTCGCAGACGCGGCCGGGGTGCTCGGCCTCGACGGCGTTCATGAGTTTCATCGCCTCGATGATCCCGACCTGCTGGCCGGCCTCGACGAGGTCGCCGATCTCGACGAACGGCGGCGCGCCCGGTTCCTGGGCGCGGTAGAACGTGCCGACCATGGGCGCGGTGATGACGACCGCTCCCGGCGTGCCCGCCTCGATGCCCGGCTGGTCTTCGCGCCGCTGGAGTTCGGTGCCGGGCGGGCGGGGCTCGGGGCCGGCCGCCGTGGTGGGCGACCATTCGACGTCGACGGCCAGGGTGGCGGTCGAGACGGTGATCCTGCGCAGGGGCGCGGGGCTGGCGTGGCCGAGCTGGGCGGCGTGCCGGACGACCCAGTCCAGTACCTGCTCGCGCTCATCCGGGTGTGCGGGTTCGGCTGTCATGCGGTTCCTCCTTCGGCGGTGCCGGGTGCGGTCGTACGAGGTCCTGGGAGCCGGGGCCGGGTGCTGTGCGGCTAGGCGGGGGCTCCGAAGCGGCGGAAGCGCCGCCTGCGCTCGGCTACCAGCTGGGCGGGATCGGTCCGCGCGAGCTCGTACAGGGTTCCGGTGACGGCCTGCCTGACCAGCCGGACGGTGAGCGATGGGTCGCGGTGGGCGCCGCCGTCGGGTTCGGGGATGACGGCGTCGACGATGCCGTGGCGCAGCAGTTCGCGTGCGCCCAGGCGCAGCGCGGCGGCGGCCTGCGGGGCGGCGGTGGCGTCGCGCCATAGGATGGCGGCGCATCCTTCGGGGCTGATCACCGAGTAGACGGCGTTGCCGAGGGCGAGCACCCGGTCGGCCACGCCCAGGGCGAGCGCTCCCCCGCTGCCGCCCTCGCCGGTCACGACGGCGATCACCGGGACGCGCAGGCGGGACATCAGGCGCAGGTTGCCGGCGATGGCGTGGGCCTGGCCGCCCGCCTCGGCCTCGATGCCGGCGTACGCGCCGGGGGTGTCGATGAGGGTGAGGATCGGCAGGCCGAGCTTGTCGGCCAGGCGCATCAGCCTGGCGGCCTTGCGGAATCCGGCCGGGGACCCCATGCCGAAGTCGTGGGCGAGGAGTTCCCGGGTGTCGTGGCCCTTCTGGTGGCCGATGAGCATGACGGGCACGTCGTCCAGGCGGCCGATCCCGGCGACGATGGCCGGGCAGTCCCCCGAGACGCGGTCGCCGTGCAGTTCCTGGAAGTCCTCCAGCAGGTAGCAGGCGTAATCCAGGGTGGTGGGGCGTCCGGGGTCGCGTGCGAGCGCGACGGTCTGCCAGGCGTCGCGTTCGGGCAGCTCCTCGGCGCGCAGCACCAGCGGGGGCGCGCTCCCCCGCCAGGCGTCGGGTACGGCCCGGCCGCCGTTGGCCCAGGCGGCGGCCGACAGCAGGTGGGCCAGCGTGGGCCTGAGCTCGGCGCGGCGGCGCACCCCGTCGACCAGGCCGCCCGTGAGCAGCGTCTCGGCGGTCTGGAAGCCCTCGGGCAGTGTCTGCTTGATGGTGCTGGCGATGACCCTGGGCCCGGCGAAGCCCATGTGGGCGCCCGCCTCGGCGACGATGACGTCGGCGAGGGTGGCGTAGGAGGCGGCGACGCCTCCGTAGGTGGGGTCGGTGACCAGCGAGACGGTGAGCAGGCCGGCGTCGTCCAGGTCGGCCAGGGCCTGGCTGGTCTTGGCCATCTGCATCAGGGCCAGGGCGCCCTCCTGCATGCGGGCGCCTCCGGAGGCGGTGACGATGGCCAGCGGGGTGCGGGTGGCCAGGGCGTGCTCGGCCGCGGCGGTGATGCTCTCGCCGACGGCGCAGCCGAGGCTGCCGCCCATGAACCCGAAGTCCATGACGGCGGCGACGACCGGGTGGCCGCCGACGGTGGCGGTCCCGCACACCACGGCCTCCTCCAGGCCGGTGGCGCGGCGGGTCCGCTCCAGCCGGGCGAGGTAGGGCCGGGTGTCGGTGAAGCCGAGCGGGTCGACCACGGTGGGCGAGGCGCCGAGCGGGGTCATCGAGCCGGGGTCGAGGAGCTGGCGCAGCCGTTCGGGCGCGGTGAGCCGGTCGTGGTGCCCGCAGCTGGGGCACACCCGCAGGTTCCTCTGGTAGTGCTCGCCGTACGTCGGCCCCTCGCAGCCGGGACAGCGGATCCACAGCGAGGAGGCGGAGACGGCGGTGGTCGCGGTCACGCGGCGGCCTTCCCGGTGGCCGCGTGGCGGTCGTCTGGTCGCATGTGTGTTCCTCCTGTGACTCCGGGAGGCGCGCCGGCCGTTCACGGCGCGCGGCGGGCCTCCTGTCCGGAAACCATCCCCCGGGCCGCTGGTCGTTCGCTTGAAGGGCGCTGGAGGCGTTCTGGTCCCGCCGAGGCGGCGTGAGCCTGTGGGGATGCTCCCCACCACGAACTAACACCTTTATGCGAAATTATGTGCTATTTCATATCAATTCGGACGCACGGCGGGCCGAGATTACACGGCCACACCAGGGAACTCACTATTCGGAAATCCTACGCGAGGTAAAGAATATAGTACTAGACCAGGACTTTTTCGGAGATTTTGTCCTGAGGAGCCATTTTTCCGGAAGTTCCGATAAGCGGGTTCATCTAAATTCGAGAAGTCCACCAGGCGTCGAGGTCACGCCGACGCCGACCGCCGGTCAGCTTGGACGACGTTGCCGATCATCTGCGGAGATCACATGGAATTCCGGGTTCTGGGTTCGCTGCAAGTCGTCGACGACACCACCGACCTGACACCGAGCGCCGCCAAAGTGCGGGCGGTCCTGGCGATGCTCGTCCTGCGCCACAACCAGATCGTGTCCACCCGCGAACTGATCGACGAGCTGTGGGGCGAGCGCCCACCGGCGACCGCCCTGCCCACCCTGCACACCTACGTGTACAAACTGCGCAAGATGCTCGGCACCACCGGCCCCGCCACCGTGGTCACCAAGCCGTACGGGTACCTGCTGGCGACCTCACCGGAGACCATCGACGTGTTCCGCTTCGAACGGCTGGTCGCCGACGGATGGAGCGCGCTGGAGCGCGAGGACCCCGAGCACGCCACCGAGACCCTCACCCAGGCCCTCGCCCTGTGGCGGGGGCCCGCCCTGGTCAACCTCGCGGCAGGGGAACTGCTGTCGGCGCAGATCACCAGGCTGGAGGAGAGCCGACTGCGCGCCCTGCAACTGCGGCTGGAGTCCGACCTGCGGCTGGGCAGGCACCGCGAGCTCATCAGCGAGCTCAAGGAGCTCATCGCCACCTACCCCCTCAACGAGGACTTCTACGCCAAGCTCATGACCGCGCTCTACCAGGTGGGACGGCGCGGCGAGGCGCTGGAGGTGTACCAGAACCTGCGCCATGTGCTGGTCGGCCAGCTCGGCCTGGAGCCCTCCCCCGCCCTGTGCCGCCTGCAGCAGCGCCTGCTGTCGGCCGACCCCGGCCTCGAACAGCCGGGCCTGGAACAACCCGACCTGGAACCCGGGCCAGAGACCATGCCCCGCGCCGCCGCGCGGGCGGGCTCGGTCAAGCCCGCGCAGCTGCCCGCCGACATCGCCGACTTCGTCGGGCGCGGGGAGGTGGGCGAGCAGATCGCCGCGGTGCTGTCGCGCCCCGCCGAGTCCGGCACCGCCGTACGGGTCATCTGCGTCAGCGGGATGCCCGGCGTCGGGGAGACGGCTCTGGCCGTCCACGCCGCCCACCGCGCCCGCGGCGGCTTCCCCTCGGGGCAGTTCTTCGCCGAGCTGGGCGGCGCGAGCGCCCCCGCCGACCCGGGCGAGGTGCTCGCCGGGTTCCTGCGCGCCGCCGGGGTGCCGCCCGGCGACATCCCCGCCGACCGCGACGAGCGCAGCAAGCTGTTCCGCACCTGGTGCAGCGACCGCCAGGTCCTCATCGTGCTCGACGACGCCAGCAGCGCCGCGCAGATCCAGCCGCTGCTGCCGGGATCGGCCGGGTGCGCGGTCATCGTCACCAGCCGGTTCGGGCTGCACGGGTTCGCCGGAGCGCAGATGGTGGAGCTGGACCCGCTGAGCGCCGCGGAAGGCCTCGAACTGCTCGCCAGGATCATCGGCCAGGCCCGGCTGGAGAGCGAGCGCGCGGCCGGTGAGCACATCGTGCGCCTGTGCGGGCGGCTGCCCCTGGCATTGAGGTGCGCCGGGTCCCGGCTGGCCGCCAGCCAGGGGCTGACGCTGGCCAAGTTCGCCGAGCGGCTGGAGGACCCCCGTACCCGCCTTTCCGACCTGTCGGTGGCGGACCTGGACGTGCGCACGGCCTTCGCCGGCACCTACGAGCGGCTCGGCGAGCCGGAACGGAGCCTGTTCCGGCTCCTCGGCCTGCTGCAGACGCCCTACGTCACGGTGCGGCAGGCGTGCGCGCTGCTGGGCTGCGAGGTCGACCACGCCGAACGGCTGCTCGCCCGGCTCGCCGACTGCTCGCTGCTGAAGGCCCAGGCGGGGTCGCTCGGCGAGCTGCGGTACGCGATCCACGAGCTGGTCAGGCTGTACGCCAGGGAGTGCCTGGAAAGGGAGCTGGACACCTACGGCGAGCCCGTGCCCGAGCCTGCCGCACAGGCCCACGTGCCCGCGCCGAGCCCCTCAGGGACGCCGGACGCGCCCGGCGGCGACCGCGGCGCTCACGCGCTGACGGGGGCGTGTGAGGACCAGGACGACGAGGACCGGTCCTTCTCGCTGGTGATGGCGCCCGCCGAGTGCGTCAACGGGAGCGCGGCCCGCGTGCTCGGCCCGTAGAGCCCGCCGCCGGTGGCGTCCGCCGCTGGTGGCGTGCTGTGGCGCGGCCTCGTCCCGGCACTAGCGCTGCATCAGCGGCAGTCCAGACGTCCCGGACACCATTGCGTCTACGGACGAAAGGAGACGTGTGGTGCATCGGACGCTAATCGTGGCGAGGATGGAACCCTCCGAGACGGAAGCGGTTGCCAAGATCTTCGCCGACTCGGACGCGAGCGACCTGCCGCATCTCATCGGGGTGTCGAGGCGCACGCTGTTCCGCTTTCACGACCTGTATTTCCACCTGGTCGAGGCGGACCACGACATCACGCCCAACCTGTACAAGGCGCGCAGCCACCCGCTGTACGGGGAGATCAACCAGCGGCTGAGCGAGCACATCCGGCCCTATGACCCCGGCTGGCGCGAGCCCAAGGACGCCATGGCCGAACCGTTCTACACCTGGGAGGCGGACGGCCGTGACTGAACACCGGCTCACCAAGGTCACCGTCAGCGAGGTCGCGCCCAACCGGCGCCGCGGCGGCGACATCCGCGTCCTGCTCAGCCCGAAGACCGTCGGCTCCACCTCCGGCTTCATGGGCGTCGCCTTCCTGCAGCCGGGAGAGCACTTCGTCGAGCACTACCACCCGTACTCCGAGGAATTCATGTACGTCGTGCGCGGCACCGTCCTCGCCCTCGTCGACGGCGAGCAGGAGATCATCCTGAACCCCGGCGACGGGCTCATGGTGCCCAAGACGATCAGGCACCGGATCCAGAACACCGGCGCGGAGGAGGCCTGCATGGTCTTCCACGCCAGCCCTCTGGCTCCAAGGCCCGACCTCGGCCACGTGGACACCGAACCGGCAGCGAACGACGCCGCGGCAGGGAGCCCGCGGTGAACGTCGTGGACACCCGTCCGACCACCCGGCGCCGCACCCGGGCGCGAGGTGGCGCCAGGCGCTCGTCGCGCACGCGCCACGACCGCCGGGTCGTCATCACCGGGATCGGCGTCACGGCACCCGGCGGCATCGGGGTCAAGTCCTTCTGGGACCTGCTCACCGCCGGGCGCACCGCGACGCGCGCCATCACGCTGTTCGACGCGACCGGATTCCGCTCCCGGATCGCCGCCGAATGCGACTTCGACCCGAGCGCGCACGGGCTGTCCCCGCAAGAGATCCGCCGCATGGACCGCGCCGCCCAGCTCGGCGTGGTCGCCGCGCGGGAGGCGCTCGCCGACAGCGGGCTGACCACCGAGGATGTGCCGCCCGAACGCCTCGGGGTCACCATCGGCAGCGCGGTCGGCTGCACCATGGGCCTTGAGGAGGAGTACGTCGTCCTCAGCGACGGCGGCAAAAACTGGCTCGTCGACCCGGCCTACGGCGTGCCGCAGCTGTACGGGTACATGGTGCCGAGCACCATCGCCACCGAGATCGCCTGGGTCGGCGGAGCGGAGGGCCCGGTCGCGCTCATCTCCACCGGATGCACGGCCGGACTCGACTCGGTCGGCCACGGCTACCAGCTCGTCAAGGAGGGCACGGCCAGTGCCGTGGTCGCCGGGGCCGCCGACGCGCCGATCTCACCGATCACCGTCGCCTGCTTCGACGCGATCAAGGCCACCTCGCCGAGCAACGACGAACCCGGGCGGGCCTCACGCCCCTTCGACATGAACCGCAACGGCTTCGTGCTCGGCGAGGGCTCGGCGGTGCTGATCCTGGAGGAGCGCGAAGCCGCGCTACGGCGCGGCGCGCAGGTGTACGCCGAGATCGTCGGGTTCGCCAGCCGCAGCAACGCCTACCACATGACCGGCCTCAAGCCCGACGGCCGCGAGATGGCCGAGGCCATCGGGGCCGCCATGCGCCAGGCGCGGCTGACGCCCGAGGACGTCGACTACATCAACGCCCACGGTTCGGGCACCCGGCAGAACGACCGCCACGAGACCGCGGCGTTCAAGAGCGCCCTGGGCGACCGGGCCTACCTGATCCCCGTCAGCTCGATCAAATCCATGATCGGGCACTCGCTCGGCGCGATCGGATCCATCGAGGTCGCCGCCTGCGCGCTGGCCATCAGGAACAACGTCGTCCCCCCGACCGCGAACCTGCACACCGCCGACCCCGAGTGCGACCTCGACTACGTGCCGCTCACCGCCAGGGAGCGCAACGTCGACGTGGTCCTCAGCGTGGGCAGCGGGTTCGGCGGGTTCCAGACGGCCATGCTGCTCGCCCGCGACAAGGGCGGGCTCACCGGCCCGGGAGGTGACCGCCATGACTGAGCGGACCGGCGGCGCCGCCCGTCCGGTGGTGACCGGCATCGGCGTCGCGGCGCCCAACGGCCTCGGCACGCAGGCCTACTGGGCGGCGACGCTGGACGGCAAGAGCGGCATCGGCCGCATCACCCGCTTCGACTCCGAGCGGTACCCGGTGCGCGTCGCGGGCGAGGTGTCGGAGTTCGACGACACCGAGCACGTGCCGAGCCGCCTCGCCGTGCAGACCGACCACTGGAGCCACCTCGGCCTCACCGCCGCGGACATGGCGCTGCACGACGCGCGCATCGAACCCGGCGAGCTGCCCGAGTACGAGATGGCCGTCGTCACCGCGAGCTCCTCGGGCGGCACCGAGTTCGGCCAGCGCGAGATCGAGAAGCTGTGGAGCCAGGGCCCGGAGTACGTCGGGGTGTACCAGTCCATCGCCTGGTTCTACGCGGCCACCACCGGCCAGATCTCGATCCGGTACGGCATGCGCGGCCCGTGCGGGGTGGTGTGCACCGAGCAGGCAGGCGGGCTGGACGTGCTCGCGCAGGCCAGGCGGCTGCTCTGCCAGGACACCACCGTGGTGGTGACCGGCGGGACCGACGCCTCGCTGTGCCCGTACGGGCTGGTCGCGCAGATCTCCACCGGGCTGCTCAGCCCGCGCGACGACCCCGAGCGCGCCTACCTGCCCTTCGACGCCGACGCCTGCGGGTACGTGCCCGGCGAGGGCGGGGCGATGCTGATCGTCGAGAACCACGACGCGGCCCTGGCCCGGGGCGCACGGCCCTACGGCGCGATCGCCGGATACGGCGCGACCTTCGACCCCCGCCCGGTACAGGGCGAGGAGAGCAGGTCCAACCTGCACCGGGCGATCACGCTTGCGCTGGTGGAGGCCGAGGTCAGCCCCGGCGAGGTGGACGTGGTGTTCGCCGACGCCATCGGCGTGCCCGAGCGCGACCTGGCCGAGGCGCGGGCCATCTCCGCGGTCTTCGGCGCCTACGGCGTGCCGGTCACCGCGCCCAAGACCATGACCGGGCGGCTGTACGCCGGCGGCGCGGCGCTCGACGTGGCCACCGCGCTGCTCGCCATCCGCGACGGGGTGATCCCGCCGACCGTGGGAGTGCGCGCCGCCGCACCCGCCTACGAGCTGGACCTGGTCCGCAGCGCGGCCAGGGACGGCCCCGTGCGCAGGGCACTGGTGCTCGCACGCGGCCACGGAGGGTTCAACGCGGCCCTGCTCGTCACGGACGTCTAACCCACCCCACCTCGCGACAACGGAGAACCGACATGACCGAATTCACCCTCGACGACATGAGACGCATCATGGGCGGCTGCGCGGGAGTTCCCGACACCGTCGAGCTGGCCGACGACATCGGCGAGATGTCGTTCGTCGACCTCGGATACGACTCGCTCGCGGTACTTGAGATGGCCGCGCGCATCCAGCAGCAGCTCGGCGTCCGCATCCCCGACGACGCCGTCGATGAGATGAAGACCCCGCAGGCCGCGGTCGACTACGTCAACCGCCGGCTCGCGGCCTGATACCGGAGGAACGTCATGGCAGGACACGCGGACAACGAGATCATCATCGCCAGTCCCATGGACCTTCTGTGGAACATGACCAACGACGTCGAGTCGTGGCCCACGCTGTTCAGCGAGTACTCCGCCTCGGAGATCCTGGAGCAGCGCGGGCCGACCATCAGGTTCCGGCTCACCATGCATCCGGACGCCGACGGCAACGAGTGGAGCTGGGTGTCGGAGCGCACGCCCGACCCGGCGACCAGGACCGTGCGCGCCCACCGGGTCGAGCCGGGCTGGTTCAAGTACATGAACCTGTTCTGGGAGTACACCCAGGTGCCCGACGCGGTGCGCATGCGCTGGGTCCAGGACTTCGAGATGAAGCCGGACGCGCCGCTCAGCGACAAGCAGATGACCAAGCGGCTCAACGACAACACCGTGATCCAGATGAACCGGATCCGGCAGCTGGTCGAGGAGGCCGCCGAGCAGTCCCCCGTCCGGATGTGACCCTCGGGCCACCCACACGTCCGGGCCCGACTCCGCCCGGACCCCGGCCGGCCGGGTCAGGCCGCACGCCACCCGGGCCGGCCTCCCCGGAATACCACCCCTTTCGATGGCAGCTAAGTCCGACGGAAAGAAGAGAGTGGGCATGAACCACACAGACAGCGTGTACCGCGTCATGGTGCGGATGCGGATCCACCCGGGCATGGAGCGGGACTTCGAGAAGACCTGGCGGGAAGTCGCCTCCACCATCGCCCGCCACCCGGCGAACGTCGGCCAGTCGATGGCCAAGAGCCCCGACGAGGACGGCATCTACTACATCGTCAGCGACTGGGAGAACGAGGAACGGTTCCACGAGTTCGAGCACAGCGCCGAGCACGCCGCCAACCGCATGCGGCTGGACCCCTTCCGCGACTCGGCCGGCACCTCGATGACCCCGATGCTCGTGGCCTCGCGCCTCGGAGCCCAGCCCAGCCCCGGCCGGGTGCGCGTCGCGCTCTACCTGAACGAGCCCGAGAACGACAGGGGCTCGATCGAGAACGCCTACCACCAGATCAGCACGACCCTCGCGGGCAGGACCGGGCTGCGCGGCAACGAGCTGCTGCGCTCGCTGCGCGACCCGCACCGGTACGCCGTGCTGAGCGAGTGGGACGACGTGCCCGCCTACCGCGAGTGGGAGCGCAGCCCCGAGCACCTGCCGACCACCTCGCCGCTGGCCAGGTACCACGACAAGGGCCTTGGGATCTTCGGCTCCTACGAGGTCGTGGCCGCCTACTGACCGGCCCGCCCGCCTCCCCGGACGGCACCCGCCGTCCG
>NZ_JBFBIK010000039.1:0-60129 GCF_040685555.1 Sphaerisporangium sp. NPDC088356 | reverse complement strand
GGCTCCGCGAGGAGCCGTCCGGAGGGCCTCGGTGCCCATCCCCCGGGCCGGTTGCCGGGGACTTCGCTCACATGCCGGCGATCAGCTTGTCGACCCTCTCGTCCACGCTGCGGAACGGGTCCTTGCACAGGACCGTGCGCTGGGCCTGGTCGTTCAGCTTGAGATGCACCCAGTCGACGGTGAAGTCACGGCGCTTCTCCTGCGCCTTGCGGATGAACTCCCCGCGCAGCCGGGCCCGCGTGGTCTGCGGCGGCACCGACTTGGCCTCGAAGATCTTCAGATCGGATGCCACCCGCTCCACCGCGCCGCGCTTCTGCAGGAGGTAGAACAGGCCCCTCTTGCGGTGCACGTCGTGGTAGGCCAGGTCGAGCTGGGCGACCCTGGGCGAGGAGAGCGGGAGGTCGTACTTGTTGCGGTAGCGCTCGATGAGCTGGTACTTCGTCACCCAGTCGATCTCGCGGGAGACGAGGTCCAGGTCGCCGGTCTCCACGGCCCGCAGGGTGCGCTCCCAGAGCTCCAGGACCCTGCGCGTGATCGCGTCGCCGCCTCGGCGGTCGACGAAGTCACGGGCCTTGGAGAGGTATTCCTGCTGGATCTCCAGGGAGGAGGCCTCCCTGCCGTTCGCCAGGCGCACGCGCCTGCGGCCGGTCATGTCGTGGGAGACCTCGCGGATCGCCCTTATCGGGTTCTCTAGGCTGAGGTCGCGCATGACCGTGCCGGCCTCCACCATGCGCAGCACCAGGTCGGTGGCGCCGACCTTGAGCAGCATGGTGGACTCGCTCATGTTGGAGTCGCCGACGATCACGTGGAGCCTGCGGAAGCGCTCGGCGTCGGCGTGGGGCTCGTCGCGGGTGTTGATGATCGGGCGGGAACGGGTGGTGGCGCTCGACACGCCTTCCCAGATGTGCTCGGCACGCTGGGAGACGCAGTAGACCGCGCCGCGCGGGGTCTGGAGCACCTTGCCGGCCCCGCAGATGATCTGCCGGGTCACGAGGAACGGGATCAGGACGTCGGCGAGCCTGCCGAACTCGCCGTGCCTGCCGACGAGGTAGTTCTCGTGGCAGCCGTAGGAGTTGCCCGCCGAGTCGGTGTTGTTCTTGAAAAGGTAGATGTCTCCAGCGATGCCTTCCTCGCGCAGCCGCTTCTCGGCGTCGACGAGCAGCCCTTCAAGGATGCGCTCCCCCGCCTTGTCGTGGGTGACGAGCTCCACGACGTTGTCACACTCGGGGGTGGCGTACTCAGGGTGGCTGCCCACGTCGAGATACAGGCGGGCACCGTTGCGGAGGAACACGTTGCTCGATCGGCCCCAGGACACGACTCTGCGGAAAAGGTACCGTGCCACCTC
Organism: Sphaerisporangium sp. NPDC088356; assembly: GCF_040685555.1. NCBI lineage: Bacteria > Bacillati > Actinomycetota > Actinomycetes > Streptosporangiales > Streptosporangiaceae > Sphaerisporangium > Sphaerisporangium sp. NPDC088356. Next base: position 58,784 of record NZ_JBFBIK010000039.1, on the reverse strand, counting down.
GTCGGGAGACAGCCTGCGCTGACCCCTGAACGTGCAGGTGACGCCGTATTCGTTCTCCAAGCCGAAGATGCGACGATCCATCACATCACACTATGTCCCCGCGGGCCCGTAGGGGAGGGATCTTCCCGGGGTTTCCGGGTGAGCAGTCCGTGCCATCGCCCTCCGGTGACGCCAGGCCTACCCCGGGCGCGTAGGAATCTTCGCAAACTTGACGATTCGTCCCGCTATTTGGCGTCCTGTCATCCGAAGGCGTGGGGGTGGTGGCGGCGGGCCTGTTCCTCGCTGACGTACCCCTCGCGCACGTCCTCGGCCACGGCCGCGGGGTCGCGCTCCGCCGGGTCGCCGTACCCGCCGCCCGAGCCGGTGCGCAGGTGGACCAGCGTGCCCTTCGGCAGGTGGATGCGGGTCTTGAGCGCGTAGTCCTCGATGGTGCCGTCGGGATACTCGACCGTGAGCCGGTTGGGCCGTCCCGGCAGGCCGCCCGCGAGGCCCCAGGGGGCCAGAGCCGTCCGCGCCAGGGCGGAGGTCAGGTACTGGTCCTCCAGGCAGCGGAAGGACAGGTCGAGGCCGAGCCCGCCCCGGTACCTCCCGGGGCCGCCGGAGTCCTCGGCCAGCGCCAGCCGCTCGATGCGCCACGGGTTGCGGGCCTCCCACACCTCCGCCGGGGTGAACCGGGTGGCGGACTCCGAGATGTACATCAGCGCGCTCGCCCCGTCCGCGAACGGCGAGGCGCCCTGCCCGACCGGGTGCGGGGCGCCGTCGGCCCACGGCGCGCCGCCGGCCTCCCGGTTGCCCCACCACACCAGCGCGTTGATGTCGCCGCCGCTCGCCGCCGGCACGATCGCCGGCACCGCGGGAGCCAGCGCGCGGATGACCAGCTCGATCGCGTGGTCGGAGGGGATGCCGTACATGAAACAGGGCGCGGGCCGCACCGGGTGGAAGAGCGAGCCCTCGCGGGTGACCACCTCAAGGGCCAGGAAGTGCCCCTCGTTCGGCTGCTCGCCCGCCCCCGCGAGGAAGGCGATGGCGAGGCGGCAGGCCGCGACGGTGGAGGGCAGCGGGCAGTTGATCGGGCCGGCCGCCTGGTCGGGGCAGTCGGTGAGGTCGACGGCGATGCCGGACCCCTCGACGGTCACCTTCACCCCGAAGGGCACGGGGACCCCGCTGACCCCGTCGGAGTCGATCACGCTGGAGGCGGTGTAGACGCCGTCGGGCAGCTTCTCGAACCAGCTCCGCACGAGCGCGTCGCCGTGGGCGTACATGCGGGCGACGCACGTCCTGAACGTCTCGACGCCGTGGCGCTCGACGATGGCGGACAGCGCCTCAGCCCCCGCCCTGGCCCCGGCGACCATGGCGTTGATGTCGCCGATCACCATGTCCGCCATCCGGCTGTTGGCCAGGATCATGCGGTACACGTCGGTGACCAGGCGGCCGGCGTCGTAGAGCTTGACGCCCGGGAAGATCGTCCCCTCCTGGTACACGTCCACGGTGTCGGTGCAGTAGGGGTCCTTGCCGCCGATGTCGAGCCAGTGGGCCTTGATCGCCGAGTAGGCGACCAGCTCTCCTGCCACGAAGATCGGGACCACCATGGCGGCGTCCTGCGGGTGCGAGCCGGTGCCGTAGGGGTCGTTGTAGAGGATCACGTCGCCGGCGGCCAGCGCGCCCGGGCCGCCGACGCCCTCCACCGCCTCGCGCACGCAGAACCCGAGCGTGCCCATGAACGCGGGCAGCGTCGGAGCCTGGGCCAGCATGCCGAGGTCGTCGTCGTAGAAGGCCACCGCGAAGTCCAGCGCCTCGTAGATGATCGGCGAGAACGCGGTGCGGACCAGCGACCGCTTCATGTGGTCGGCGGCGGCGTTGAGCCCCTGCCGGATGATCTCCGTGGTGATCGGGTCGGCGCCGTCTCCGAGCCCCGGGTGGGGCTCGGCGAAGGTGGTCCTGACGATGGTCATCGGCTGCTCGCCTCCGTCCGGGCGGCGCCCGTGTTCGCCGCGAGGCCGGCGGCCGGGGTCCGCACTCTGCTGATCAGGAGGCATCCGCTGGGGTGGGCCTCGATGGTGAACCCCTCGTCCACGTAGGTGGTCGCGGTGGGCTCGACGACCACGAGCGGACCCTCGGCCGGCTCGCCCAGCGCCGCACGCGGCACAGCCCGGGTGGCGGCGAACGCGCGGCGCCGGAACGACCACAGCCGGATCTCGCGGCCCGGCTCCTCCTCGGAGGGCGGCGCGGGGACCAGCTCGTGCTCGGCCCGCATCGGGACGCGGAGGGTCGAGCGGACCGTCACGACCTCCAGCGGGTCGGTCAGCTCGTGACCGTAGGAACGGTGGTAGGCGGTGGCGAACCGCTCCCGGATCGCCGCCGCGTCGTCGCCGGGCTCGGCCCGGACGGTCAGCGTGTGCTCCTGGCCCCGATAGCGCAGGTCCAGGTCCAGCTCCCGCAGCGCCACGGCCTGCTCCGCGTCTTCCCGTACGACCGCGGCGTCCTCCGCGTCAGGGTGCACGGCCGCGGCGTGCTCGGCGTCTTCCCGTACGCCGCCCGCCGCCTCGCCGGCCGCGTCCCGCTCGGCCAGCCGGGCGAACAGCGTGGAGGCCGTCCCGGCGATCTCCTCCAGGGTGGCGTCGTCGAGGGTGCGCACGAGAGTCCTGGCGGCGCTGCGGACGATGTCGGCCTGCATGAGCCCCACCGCCGAGAAGTTTCCGGCGTTGGGCGGCACGACGACCTGGTCCACGCCGAGCTCGTCGGCGAGCAGGCATCCGAACAGCGGCCCGGCTCCGCCGAAGGCGACGATCGCCGAGCTCCGGGGGTCGGCGCCGCGCTCGACGCTGACCCCGCGCACCGCCTGCGCCATGTGCGCGGCGGCGATCCTGACGACTCCTTCGGCCACGGCGTCGGTGCCCGGCAGCCCCGAGGGACCGGCGAGCGGCTTCAGCGCCTCGGACGCCCGCTCCGACGACAGCACGACGCCTCCGGACATCGGCCCGGGGATGATCATGCCGAGGTGGAGCGCGGCGTCGGTGACGGTCGGCTCGGTGCCCCCGCGCTGGTAGCAGGCCGGTCCCGGCACCGCGCCCGCGCTGCGCGGCCCCACGCGCAGGAGCCCTCCGGCGTCGACGTAGGCGACCGATCCGCCGCCCGCGCCGACCGACCGCACGTCCGCCCAGGGGCTCTGCAGCGGAAGGCCCTGCACCTCGCCCTGGAAGAGCAGCGGGAGCCGAGCGTCCTCGATCAGGGCGGTGTCGAAGCTGGTGCCGCCCACGTCGGCGACGACGGCGGAGCGGATGCCGAGCACCCGGGCGACGCGGGCGGTGGCGGCCGCCCCCGCGACCGGCCCGGACAGGATGGTCTCGAACGGCCGCGCGGCGGCCTCGGCCAGGGTGAACGCCCCGCCGCCCGAGCGCGTGACCAGCAGTCGGCCGGAGAACCCCCTGCGGTGCAGCTCGCGGTCGAGGTTGTGCAGGTAGGGGCCCATCCGGCGCCGGACGAACGCGTCGACCACGGTGGTGGTGGTGCGCTCGTACTCGCGGTACTCCCCCGACACCTCGTGGGACATCGACACCTCGCCGGTGAACCCGGCCTCGCGCAGCAGGTCGCGCGCCCGCAGCTCGTGCCGCGGGTTGGCGTAGGCGTTGATCAGCACGATGGCGACGGCGTCCACTCCCTCGGCGCGGAAGGCCTCGGCGGCGCTGAGGACGTCCGCGGGCTCCAGGTCCCGCACCGTCGTGCCGTCGTACGCGACGCGCTCGCGCGCCTGCCTGCGAAGCCTGCGCGGCACGAGCGGAGGCGGCGGGGTCCAGAACAGGTCGTACGGATCGTCCCGGTCGCCCCGCCGGATCTCGAGGACGTCCCTGAACCCCTCGGTGGTGATCAGGCCGACCGTCGCCCCGCGCCGCTCCAGCAGCGCGTTGAGCCCGACGGTGGTGCCGTGGACGAGGTAGGAGCAGCGCTCGAGCAGGCCGGCGCCGGCCGCGGCGTCGAGGGCGGCGAGCACCCCGATCTCCGGGGCCTCCGGCGTCGTCGGCTGCTTGGCCACCGTGATCTCGCCGGTCTCGGCGTCGTACGAGACCAGGTCGGTGAAGGTACCGCCGACGTCGATCCCTATGACTGTGGACATGTCACGGAAGGTAGGGCCGTGTCAGGCCGGTGTCGATGTGTCCTCACAACGATCCCCCTTGGGTTGTTGTCTCCCCGGCACACCCCGGCACACCCCGGCACGCGCGGCCTCGGCGACGTCCCGGTCATGTGCCGGCCTCGGTGACGACGTGGCAGGCGAGCTGGAGTGCGAAGCGCGTCTCGGTGTCCGACAGGTCGAGGTCGAGGACCTCGGCGATGCGGCGCACGCGGTGGGCGACGGCGTTCGGGTGCAGGTTGAGCAGGGCTGCCGCCTTGGTGCGTGAGCCCCACGTGTCGAGATAGGCCTTGAGCGTGGGCACGGCGTGCGGCGCGAGCGCGCCCAGCCGGTCGAGGGGGGCGAGCATGTCCCGGGCGGCCATGAGCGCGCTGTCGCTGCCGGCCAGCTCGGCGAGGACCGCGTGGACGCCGAGCCGGTCGAAGGCCGCGGTTTCGCCGGGGCGCGCGTGCGCGGCGGCCGTCCTGGCCTGCGCGGCCGTACGCCGGAGTCCTTCGGCGCCCTGCTGGCAGGTGCCGATCCCGGCCACGACGTCGGCGGGCGGCGACTTGGCGGCCCGCGCCGCGTCGAGGAGGTCCTCCGCCCGCGCCGGACGCTCCTCCGAGGTGCGTACGAGCAGCAGGCCGTCCTGCCAGGGGGTCGAGAGCAGCGTGCCGCCCAGGTCCTCGTCCGCCCAGGGCGCCGGGGGCACGCCGGACTCGGCGCGGACGAACACCGCGACGTGCCAGCCGTCCACCGGCACGCCGGCGTGCCTGGCCCGCCGTAGCGCGGCGGGCAGTTCCTTGGCGGGGGCGCGCACCAGCGCGAGCAGCGCCACGGCGCGCGCGGCCTCGGCGGCCCGGGCGGCGGCGCGCACCCGGCCGAGCATGGCGGCGACCACTCCTGCCACGATCGCCGCGGCCGGGTCGTCGTCCGCCCAGCGGATGTAGCCGTCGGCCCGGCCGTCCACGCGGATCACGGCCGAGGTGGCCGCCGAATCGGCCACTCCCCCCACCCCGTAGGCCACGCCGACCGCCTCGGAGGCGGCCCGCAGGATGACGTCCTCCCCCGCGCCGTCGACCGCGCCGAGCCGCTCCACCGCCTCCCGGGTACGGCTCAGCAGGAGCCCCGGGTCGGACCGCACGACCTCTCTCAGGCCGAAGACCGTGTCGGACAGCGACTGGTCGAAGGAGCCCGCCAGCACGGCCACGCGCACCTTGCGGGCCAGTTCCACGATTGCGGGAGAGGTGCCGGAGTGGCCGGGCAGCACCAGCGCTGCCAGGCCCCGGTCACCGGCGGTCCCCAGCATCGCGGCCACCCCCGAACCGGCCTGCGTGGCGTTGCGCGACAGCACCGCGACGGCGCCCGCCGGGGCGCGCTCCAGCTCGCCGGGCTCGTCGACGAGCACGACGCTCTCGACCCCGCGCGCGTCCCAGGGCCCGGCGACCAGCGTCAGCCGCCGCCCGGCCGGGGCCCGCAGCAGATCATTGACGTGGAGCAAGCGTGAGGACCTCCTCCGCCCGGTGGCACGCCACGCGGCGCCCGTCGAGCGCTCGCGCCGCCGGGGCCTCGGTCACACATCTGTCCACGGCCAGCGGGCAGCGCAGCCGGAAGGCGCACCCCTCCTCGGCCGGCGCGGCCTCGGTACGCCCGGTCGCCTTCGGTGGCGGGCCGCCGATGCGGGGCACGGCGTCGCGCAGGGCGAGCGTGTACGGGTGGGCGGGGCGCGTGAGCAGGTCCCTCGTCGGCCCAGACTCCACCACGCGGCCGGCGAACAGCACGTGCGAGGTGCGGCAGAGCCGGTCGACCACCGCCAGGTTGTGGGTGATCAGCAGGTAGGTGAGGCCCCGGCCGGTGCGCAGGGCCCGCAGCAGGTCGAGGACGCGGGCCTGCACGGTCACGTCCAGCGCGCTGGTCGGCTCGTCGAGCACCAGGAGCCGGGGCTCCACCGCGAGGGCGCGGGCGATGGCGGCGCGCTGCCGCTGCCCTCCGGAGATCTCGTGCGGCCTGCGCGCGGCCAGGCCGGGTTCCAGCCCGACGTCTTCGAGCAGCGCGGCCACCCTCAGACGGCGGGCGTCCCGATCGAGCCGGTGGTGGGTGGTCAGCGCCTCGGCGATCGAGGAGCCGACGCGCATCCGGGGGTTGAGCGCCTCGCTGCCGTCCTGGAACACCGGCTGCACCGCGCCGCGGAACTCCGCCAGCTCGCCACGCCTCATCGCGGCCAGTTCGCGCGAGCCGTACAGGATCCTGCCCGAGCGCGGCGGGAGCAGGCCGAGCAGCGCACGGGCCAGGGTGGTCTTGCCCGAGCCGCTCTCGCCGACCAGCCCGACACCGCCCTCCTCGACGGCCAGGCTGACCTCGTGCACCACGCGCGTCCGCCCGTAGGCGAGCGTGACCTCTTCGGCGCTCAGCAGGCTCATCGCCCCACCTCCGGCAGCTCGGGGACCGCGGCGATCAGCTCGCGGGTGTAGGGGGCGCGGGGGCGGGCGAACACCTCGGCGGCGGGACCGCTCTCGACCACCGCGCCCTCGCGCATGACAAGGACGTGGTCGGCGATGGTCGACACCAGGGCCAGGTCGTGCGAGACCAGCAGCACGGCGAGGCCGCGCTCGTCGCGCAGGCGGCGCAGCACCCCGACCACCTCGGCCTGGACGGTGACGTCCAGCGCGCTGGTCGGCTCGTCGGCCACGATGACGTCGGCCCCGAGGGCGATGGCCAGCGCGATGGCGAACCGCTGGGCCTGCCCGCCGGAGACCTCGTGCGGGTAGCGGCGCAGGATCACCCGGTCCAGCAGGACGGCGGCGACGGCGTCCTGCGCCCGCCGCGCGGCCTGCTCTCCCTTGACCCCGTGCCGGGCGAGGGCGCGGCGCATGAGGGTGCCGAGGCGCATCGTCGGGGTGAGCGCGGCGCGGGGGGACTGCATGACCAGGGCCGCCCGCGCCCCCCGGATCTCCCGCAGCCGCCTCTCGGGGGCGCCGATCACGCCGGTGCCGCACACGTCGATCTCGCCGGTGACCTCCGCGCCGTCCAGCAGGCCGAGGGTGGCCATCAGTGCGGTCGTCTTGCCGGAACCGCTCTCGCCGACGATCGCGACGCACTGGCCGGGCGCGACGTCCAGGGCGGGGACGCTGGAGATCACCCGGTCGCCGATGCGCACGACCAGGTCGCGCACCCTGATGAGCGTCATAGGGGCCACCTGCGGGGGTTCGGGAGAAGGGGGACCGGGGGCGCTCATCGTGGCCACCCGCCGGGCCGGGGGAAGATCGGGACGGAAGCGGTCACCGGGGCCGCCTGTGGGGGTCGAGTGCGGCGCGCAGGCCCTCGCCGAGCACGTTGAAGGCGAACGCGGTCACCAGGATCGCCAGGCCGGGGAAGGTGACCACCCACCAGTCGGTGGTGAACAGGGTCTGCCCCTGCTCGACCATCAGCCCCCACTCGGCGGTGGGCTCGTGGGCGCCGAGCCCGAGGTAGGACAGGGCGGCGGCGGTGAGGATCACCCCGCCCCCGTCCAGGGAGAGCTGCACCAGCACGGGGGTGAGCGAGTTGGGCAGCACGTGCCGGAACACGATCACCGGGGCGGGCACGCCGAGGCAGCGGGCGGAGTCCACGAAGCCGCGGTTGGCCACCGAGGCGGCGACCGAGGAGGTGAGCCGCGCGTACCAGGGCCACCAGGTGACCGCGATGGCCACGATCACGGTGGTCACCGAGGGCTGGAGCACCACCGCCAGGGCCAGCGACAGCAGCAGCGCGGGGAAGGCGAGGAACACGTCGGTGACCCGCATGATCACGTCGCGCGCCCAGCCGCCCGCGTACCCGGCGACGACGCCGAGCGCGACCCCGGCGACGGCGGAGACGACGAGCACGGCTGCCGCGATGAACAGCGAGGTCCTGGCGCCGTAGAGCACCCGGCTCAGCACGTCTCGCCCGACCTGGTCGGTGCCGAACCAGTGGCCGGCGCCCGGTGGGAGCAGCGCCTCGGCGGGATGCGTCGCCGCTCCGCCGTCGTCGGGAAAGGGCGCGAGCCAGGGCGCCAGCAGCGCGGCGAGCACGATCAGGACCAGGATCACCAGCCCGGCCGCCGCGAGGACGTCGGCCCTGGCGAGGTCCCCCAGCCTGCGGAGAGGGGTACGGCGAAGCACGACCGCGGTCATCGGGTCCTCCCTCTCGGGCCGGCCGGACCCCGGAGCGGCGCGGTGATGGTCGTCGCGCGCGGGGGTGGCGCGGTCATCGGGTTCTCGCTCTCGGGTCGATGACGCCGTGGAGGAGGTCGACCACGAGGTTGGCCAGCACGTAGAGCAGGGCCACGAGCAGGGTGACGCCCGCGATCGCGGGGGTGTCCAGCGACCTGATCGAGTCGGCGGCGTACCGTCCGAGGCCCGGCCAGTTGAACACCGCCTCTACCAGGAAGCCGTTGACGACGGCGTAGGCGAACACCAGCGCGATCAGGGACAGCACCGGGTTGAGCGCGGGCCGCAGCGCGAAGCGGGTCAGCACGGACGTCTCGCCGAAGCCGAGGGCGCGTGCCAGGCGGGTGTGGTCCTGGCCCGCCTCCTCGATGAGCGCGGCGCGGGTCATCTGGGCGATCAGCCCGGCGGGGTAGGCGGCCACCACCAGAGCCGGAAGCACCAGGTGGCCGAGCGTGCTGGCCAGGATCGGCCAGTTGCCGGTGATGGCGGCGTCCACGACCGTGATGTTGGTGTACACGTGGAGCGGGCTGGTGGTGTCGAGCGCGTTGTCGTACTCCCCGGCGACGGGGAACCACGCGAGGTTGCTGGCGAAGACGGTCTGCACCGCGAGGGCCAGCCAGAAGACCGGCACCGACACCGCAAGCACCGAGGACACCCGCACCGTCAGGTCCGGCCCCCTGCCCCGGTACCGCGCGGCCAGCCCGCCGAGCGGGATGCCCACCACGACCGCCATGATCAGGGCGGTGCCCACGAGCTCGAGCGAGGCGGGGAAGGCCGTGGCCAGGTCATGGGCGACCGGCTGCCGGGTGTGCAGGCTGGTGCCCCAGTCGCCGGAGAACAGGTCGCGGACGTAGTTCAGCAGCTGGACCGGGGGCGCGTCGTCCAGGCCGAACCGCGCGCGGGCCGCGGCGAGCTCGGCGGCGCTCGCCTTGGGCCCGGCGTAGGCCACCGCCGGGTCACCGGGCACCAGCCGGGTGACGACGAAGGTGAGCGCGATCACCCCGGCCACGACGAGCGCGGCCTGGCCGAGGCGGTGGGCGAGGTAGCGGATCACCCGCTACGCGCCGGCCGTCAGGTCGTGGACGAAGACGACGTTCGGGTAGGCCGGGTTGTCGGTGTACCCCTGTACCCCCTTGGCGTACGCGCGCTGGTAGTTCTGCGTGAACAGCACGGCGACGGCGGCCCGCTCGTCGATGATCCTGTTCTGCAGGTCGGCGTAGGCCTTCTCCGCGGCGCCCGTGTCGGTGGCGGTCAGCGAGGGCAGGCTGTCGATCTCGCTGTCCACCTCGGCGTCCTTGAGGTACGACAGGTTGAACGAGGGCTTGTCCGAGCCGCGGAACACGTTGACGAACCAGGAGTAGGCGTCGGCGTAGTCCGGGTACCAGTACATGACGAAGATGTCCTGGCGCTTGGACGCGTCGGGCGACTTGCCCTGGTCCCACTGGGTGTTCCACTGCAGCGGCTTGGCCTCCAGCTTGACGTTCAGCTTGTCGAGGGCCGAGCCGAGCAGGGTGGCGAGCAACTGCTGGTCGCCGTCGCCCTGGGCGTAGGTCATCGTGAGCGTCAGCCGCTTGCCGCCCGGGCCGTACCCGGCCTCCTTCAGCAGCGACTCGGCCCCCGCGAGGTCCTGTACGGGATCGCGCCCCGGCGTGTGCCCGAGCAGTCCCTCGGGCACCAGGCCGCTCGCCTTGACCCCCGAGCCCTTGAGCGCGGCGACCAGGCCGTCGTAGTCGATGGCCTTCTGCACCGCCTTGCGAAGCCGCACGTCCTTCAGCGGGCCGCTCTCGGTGTTGAACAGCGCGAGCAGGTTCTGGAACGAGGGCGTCTGCGAGGTCTGCGCGCCCTGGCCGCCGGCCTGTGCGAACAGCTGCGGGTTCAGCCGCTGGACGAAGTTGACCTCGCCGCGCTGCAGGAGCTGCCAGGCGGTGGTCAGCTCGGGTGTGACGCGGAACTCCACCCGCTTGTAGCGCGAGCCCGACCAGCCGCCCCAGTAGCCGTCGAAGGCCTTGAGGGTCAGCTCGGTCTCCCGGCCCTTCTGCCAGGTGTCGACCGTGTAGGGCCCCGATCCGGCGTCGTGTCCCTCGCCGAACCACTTCTTCAGGTCGGCGGCGGCGGTGGTGTCGTAGACGTAGGCCCCGTAGTCGGAGGAGGCGACCAGGTCGAGCGGGGTGGCGTACTTCAGCTTGAACTCGACCGTCGTGGGGTTCACGGCCTTGACGGACTGGACGGAGTCCCAGATGTAGGCGGGGCCGCCCGCCTCCTTCTTGGTGCGCTCGACCGACGCCTTCACGGCTGCGGCGTCGACGGGCTTGCCGGTGTGGAAGGTCGCACCGGGCCGCAGGGTGAAGGTCCAGGTCTTGCCGTCGCCGGAGGAGGTCCACGAGGTGGCGAGCCTCGGTTCGGCCTTCTTCGCCTGGGGGTCGTAGCGGGTCAGCGACTCGTAGATGTTCTCCATCGCGATGATCTCGTTGGAGTACGAGGTCGCGGGGTCCCAGTCGGTCACCACGTCCAGGTTGGGGACGTAGACGAAGGTCGCGTTCGCCGCTCCGCCCGCCGAGCCCGCCTGCGGGGTGCTCTGCGTACCCCGTACCTGCCCGCCTCCGCAGGCCGCGGCGGTGAGTGCCACCGAGCCCGCGGCCGTGAGGGCGGCCAGGCCCTTGTGCCAGCGCATCATGGGGTCCTTTCGTTCAGATCAGGGGTCCGGCGGCCTTGACGTGGACGCGCACGGCCGGCTCGGGCAGGTAGCTGAGGGGGACCTCGGTGAGCTCGACGATCTCGACCCGTCCCGAGTCGGCTCCGGCCGCCACCGCCCGCGCGGCGACCTCCTCCTTGGCCCGCTCGACGGCGGCGGCCCGTCCGGCGCCCGCCGGGGCGATGGTCTCGAACCGGCCGCTGGCCAGGGCGATGGCCGCGCCGACGGCGTTGGCGACCGCGGCGTCGGCGGGGCGGATGACCTCGCTGACGCCGGGGACGGAGGCGGGCAGGATGAACGATCCGCCGCCCACGGCGATGAGCGGCCGGTCGGCCTTGCCCAGGGCGATCCGGTCCACCGCGTCGAACACCATCTCGTCGGCGAGCCGTACGGCGCGGCTCAGCCGCTCGGAGGCCGCCACCGAGTGCGTGCCGACCGTGCCGCGACCGGCGGCGATGGCGGCGTCGGTCATGGTCGGGGTCGGCCCGCCGAAGGCGAGCGCCTCCTCGGTGATGCGGTAGCCCACCGAGCGGGGGCCGAGACCCTCGCCGACCACGGTGCCGCCGCCGAGGGCGACGGACAGGATGTCGGGCATCCGGAAGTTGGTGGTGACCCCGCCGATCTCCACGGCCGCCGCCGACTCGCGGGGGAAGCCGCCGGCCAGCACGCCGAGGTCGGTGGAGGTGCCGCCGACGTCGGCGACGATCGCGTCGCTCACGCCCGACAGGAACGCGGCGCCGCGCAGCGAGTTGGCGGGACCCGAGCCGATGGTGAGCACCGGGTAGCGGGCGGCGTAGTCGACGGCCATGAGCGTGCCGTCGTTCTGGGCGAAGAACGTCTCCACGGCCAGGCCCCGCTCGTCCAGGGCCTGCCGCAGTCCTCCGGTGACGTCGCGGGCGACGCCGTACAGGGCGGCGTTGAGCACGGTGGCGTTCTCGCGCTCCAGCAGGCCGAGCGAGCCGATCTCGTGGCTGAGGCTGATCGCGATGTCCTGGCCGAGCTCGGCGAGGACGATCTCGGCGACCCGCTTCTCCTGGTCGGCGCTCGCCGGGCTGAAGACGCCCGTGACGGCCACCGCCTCGACCGGGACGCCGTCGCGGGGCTCGTTCAGGAAGCGCCTGACGGCGTCGGTGTCGAGCGGGGCGATGGGACGGCCGTCCACGAAGTAGCCGCCCCGCACGATGACGGCGCCCGCCGCGACGGCCCGGCGCAGGTCGGCCGGCCAGTCGGACAGCGGCGGGATGGAGGTGGTGGCGGGGGCGCCGAGGCGGATGACCGCGACCCTGCCGAGGGAGCGCCGCTCCAGGATGGCGTTGGTGGCGTGGGTGGTGCCGAGCATCACCCGGGAGACCTCGCCCGAGCGGTCGCCCAGCTCGTCGAGGACGGCGGCCAGGGCGGCGCGCAGGCCGCCGGTGATGTCGGCGCTGGTGGGCCGCTTGGCCCTGGCGACGATCCGGTCGGCCTCGTCCAGGACGGCGGCGTCGGTGTTGGTCCCGCCGACGTCGATTCCGATGCGGAGGGTCATCGGGCGGCCCTGCCGCCGGTGCCGGTGGTCATACGGCTGTCTCCTCCACGGGGACGTAGTCCAGGTCGTAACCGAAGGCCCTCGGGCCGGCGGTGCGCAGGCCCATCGGGGTGCGCCACAGCGGGTCGCAGGCCCAGGCGAGGACGCTGACGCGCTGGCCGTACCGCAGGGCCTCGGTCTGCACGGCGGTGGCGGTCTGGCTGTCGACCACGCTGATCAGGTCGGGGACCATGGCGAGCGCCCTGCCGTCCTCGAAGGCGACGAGGTTCTCGTTCTGGATCTCCAGGGTGAGCGTGCGGCCACGGTCGTCGCCGACGCCCTCGACGGTGACCGTGCCGCGCACGAACCCGCCCGAGGTGTGCCGGGCGACGTCGGTGACCTTGCCGCCGATCAGCCTCCTGGCGTCCAGCGCCTCGCGGAGGGCGGCGAGGGGGTCGGCGGCGTTCTCGGTGGCGCGCCCCACCGCGATGGCGTGGGTCACGGTGTTCTCGATGACCGCTCCGCGCGCCTCCCGCGCCGTGAGCACGTAGTCGGCCATGAGCGCGCTGGATCCGGCGGCGACGCAGACGGCGCGGGCGATCTGCTCGGCCCACAGCCCGTCGACCGGTCTGATGGTGACCACGTTCCCGACGACGTCCGTCATGATCACCACGTTGGCGGGCAGCCCCGCGACGTACATCGAGACCATCTGGACCTCCGGGAAGGCCCGGCCCATGCCGTCGGCGTCCAGCAGCGGCACCCCGAGGCGGGCGGCCCAGGCGACGGGGGCGACGCCGTTGCCTCCCCCGATCTCCGAGGACATCACGGCGGCGGGCGGGCGGCCGAAGATGCGCTCGATCTCGTCGCGGATGCGGTCGGGCTCGGCTTCGGCGTGGATCATCTCGTGGCTCACCGTGGGCGCGCCGATGCCGGACAGGGGGACCACGAGGTCATTATCGGCGAGGTCCGCGAGCGTGACCAGGGGCACCTCTCCGTGCTCCTGGATCGCCCTGCGGGCGGCGAGCGCCCCAGCACGGACGTCACCGCCGCCTCCGGTACCGAGGACGGCACAGCCCCGCGCGAGCGGTGCGACGTCGTCCGGCGTTATGGCTGCCTGCATGGCGAGAGCATGGAGCAATTAGGACATTCCCCTCAATGGTGCCGCATAATATGACAGAAGACTTTGTTGTCACCAGACGACAACGAGGGGCCGCCCACTCGGCAGGAAAAGGCTCGTCCCGGCCCCCTGACTGACGTGGGGACCGGGACGGAACCGGTGGGACTCGATGGGGACCTCGGCGGCTCAGCCGCCGGAACCGTCGTCGATGTCGCCTTCGGGGGCGGTGGCCGCCGAGTCGCCGGGTGACCCGTTCAGCGCGCCGCTGACGTCGGGCGGAGACGTGGAGCCCTCCGGCGGCGTCTCGGCCGGCGAACCGGTGGCGATCAGCCGCTCCAGCCGGGGGCCGGTGAGCCGCTGGAACTTGCGGTGCTCCCTGGTGCGGTCGAGCACCGCGACCTCGAGCTGGGAGACGGGCGGGCGCTCGCCGCCGGGCTCGGTCAGGGCCCCGAGCGCGGCGTCCAGGGCCTCGGTCAGCGTCATACCCTCGGAGAAACGCTCCTTCAGGCGGCCCGCGACCGCGTCGGCCACACCGCCCATGGCCACGAAACCGTGCTCGTCGGCGACCGAGCCGTCGAAGGTGAGCCGGTAGATCTGGTCGTCCTCGGGCGCGTCGCCGACCTCCGCGACGACGATCTCCACCTCGTACGGCTTGCGCGACTCGGTGAAGACCATGCCGAGCGACTGCGCGTACAGGTTGGCCAGCCCGCGGGCGGTGACGTCGCTGCGGTCGTAGGTGTAGCCGTTGATGTCGGCGTAGCGGATGCCGCCCAGCCGCAGCGCCTCGAACTCGTTGTACTTGCCGACGGCGGCGAAGCCGATGCGGTCGTAGATCTCACTGATCTTGTGCAACGCCCGCGAGGCGTTGGGGGCGACGAACAGAATGCCGTTCTCGTACTGCAGCACCACGACGCTGCGGCCGCGCGCGATGCCCTTCCGCGCGAAATCGGCCTTGTCCCGCATCTCCTGTTCGGGGGACACATATCCAAAGGGCATGGACACCGGTGGTGATCCTCTCGTGGCCGTGGGTGGTGACTAGCGCAGCGGGGCGGTGGGCCCGTCGGGGTTGGTCATGCGGGCATCGAGCACCTGCCGCACATACCCCTCGACCTCCTCGTCGGGCAGGCGGCGGAAGCCCTCGTCGGTGATCACCGTCACCAGCGGCCAGATCTTGCGGGTGACGTCGGGGCCGCCGGTCGCCGAGTCGTCGTCCGCGGCGTCGTAGAGCGACTGGATGCACGCGAGCACGGTCTCCTCGGCGGTGGCGCCCTCGCGGTAAAGCTTCTTCAGCGCACCGCGCGCGAACAGCGAGCCCGAGCCGATCGAGGCGTATTTGCTCTGCTCGTACGGACCGCCGCCGACGTCGTAGGAGAAGATGCGGCCGGCGTCGCGGGTCTCGTCGTAGGCGGCGAACAGCGGCACCACGACCATGCCCTGCATCGCCATCGGCAGGTTGCCCCGGACCATGGTGGCGAGCCGGTTGGCCTTGCCCTCGACCGAGAGCTCGCGGCCCTCGCGCTTCTCGTAGTGCTCCAGCTCGACCTGGTAGAGCCGCGCCATCTCGATGCCCGTGCTGGCCGTTCCCGCGATGCCCATGCAGGAATAGTCGTCGGTGCGGAAGACCTTCTCCATGTCCTTCTGGGAGATGTAGTTGCCCGAGGTGGCCCGCCGGTCGCCGGCCATGACCACCCCGCCGGCGAAGGTCACGGCGACGATGGTGGTCGCGTGCGGGATCAGGTCACCGACGGAGGCCGCCAACGAGTCGAATCTCCCCGGGAGGAGCCCTGGAGCGTAGGACCCCACGAACTCGGTGAACGACGTCGATCCGGTGTCCAGGAACAGGTTGTTCGTCCAGCCCCGCTCTGCTGTCACGCGACTCCCTCCCAAGTGCTTTCGGCTTCTACGCCGACCCTACTCGTGGTGCCGTCGTGGTTAGCACTTCCCACGATCAGCTCAGCGCGAACCGCTTTCGCCCATCCAGCCTCATCTTCCACAAAAATAATCTTTACGGATCAGACCAGGCATTCCAGGAGGCGACCGCCGACGTCGTGTCCGGCAAGAGCGTCGAGGAGGCCGCCGCCTACGAGAAGAGGCTCGAAGCGCTCGTCGGCGGCCCCCTCCAACGTCGCCCGATGACCCCGGCGAACGGGCGGCCATGAGCACGGACGCGGCCGGGCTCGGCAGGTCGAGGGCGGTCGGGTTCGTGCTGCCCGCCCTGGTCCTGGTCGTGCTCACGCGGTCCGGAGGGCTGCTCCCGGCCGCGATCTTCATCAAATCTCCTTGAGCGTGAATACCCCCGCCTTCAGGCGGGGCAGGAAGCGCGGGACAGCTCCGCGCCGTGGATACGAACATACGAGCGATTTTTGGGCTGATCATTCGGTACGATGTGCGGCGTGGCGCAGATGGTGAAGCGGGCCTACAAGTACCGCTTCTATCCGACCCCGGGGCAGGCTGAGGAGCTTGCACGGACGTTTGGTTGCGTGCGCCTGGTCTACAACCGGGCCCTGGAGGAGCGGACCCGCGCCTACACGCTGGAGGGCCGAAGCGTCTCCTACGCGCAGTCGTCGGCCGCGCTGACCGGGTGGAAACGCGCTGGACATCGTGTGGTCGTGGCCTTTGCCGGAGGGGGCGCGGCCGTCGACTGTGACCGTGTCGCGTGACGCGGCGGGGCGCTGGTTCGTGTCGATCCTGGTCCAGGAGAGCATCCGCCCGCTTGCCCCGGCGCTGGGGCGGGTCGGGATCGACGCGGGGGTCACGACCTTGCTCACCCTGTCGCGCCCGATCCGGGGTGTGAGCGACGAGCAGGGCAAGGTGGCCAATCCCAGGCATGAGCGGGCTGATCGGCGCGCTGGCCAAGGCGCAGCGTGGGCTGGCGCGCAAGGTCAAGGGCAGCGCGAACCGGGCCAAGGCCCGGCTTGGGGTGGCTCGCATCTACGCGCGGATCGCCGATCGGCGGCGTGATCATCTGCACAAGCTGACCACCTCGATCGTCTGTGAGAACCAAACGGTCGTGATCGAGGACCTCACCGTGCGCAACATGGTGAAAAACCACTCGCTGGCCCGCGCCATCTCCGATGCGTCCTGGCGGCAGATGCGCTCGATGCTGGAGTACAAGGCGGCCTGGTACGGGCGGGAGCTAGTCGTGATCGACCGCTGGTTCCCCTCCTCCAAGCTGTGCTCGGCGTGCGGCACCCTGCGAGAGGCGATACCGCTGAACGTCCGGGAATGGGTGTGCCCCTGCGGCGCTGACCATGACCGGGACGTGAACGCGGCGAAGAACATCCTCGCGGCCGGGCTGGCCGAGAGGTAAAACGCCTGTGGAGCTGGTGTAAGACCTCAAGGAGACTCTCCTCTCTGGCAGGCGACCGGCAGCGAAGCAGGAACCCTCACGGGCGACCGCGGGAATCCCCTCCCTTCAGGGAGGGGAGGAGGTCAAGTACGTCTTCGTCAGCCGCAGGTACGGCTTCCGCTTCCACGGGGGGATCAAACGGTGATCTCGCTGCACGGCCTGACCAAGGAGTTCCCCGGCGGGGTCCGGGCGGTCGACGCCCTCGACCTGGAGATCGCCGACGGCGAGTTCTTCGCGCTGCTCGGCCCGTCTGGGTGCGGCAAGACGACCCTGCTGCGGACGATCGCCGGCCTGGAGACCCCGACGTCGGGGAACATCGTGATCGGCGGGACGGACGTGACCGCGCTGCCCCCGGGGAGACGCGACGTGGCCATGGTCTTCCAGGACTACGCCCTGTCCCCGCACATGGACGTCATGGCCGACCGGATCGCGGTCATGTCCGCCGGGCGGATCACGCAGGTCGGCACCCCCTCCCAGGTGTTCCAGCGGCCGGCCAACACCTTCGTGGCCTCCTTCATCGGCTCCACGCCGATGAACCTGCTGCCGGGCGTGGCCAAGGACGGCGCGCTGCGCGTGGCCGGGGCCGTGCTGCCCATGGCACCGGGCGTCGCCGAGGGCGAGGAGATCGTGTACGGGCTGCGCCCCGAGTACATGGACCTGTCGGCGTCCCCCCGGCAGGACGCCTTCGCCGGGCACGTCTCGGTCGTGGAGAACCTGGGAACCTCCTATCTCGTGACCCTCGAAGTGGCATCGGACGCAGGTGACCTGCTGGTCCAGGCCGTCGTCCCCGAGGACGCCGAGCCCACGCGGGGCGGCCCCGCCTGGGCCGTCCCGCGCCACGACCGCGCCCTGGTCTACCGCGACGGCGAGCTGGTGGTCCCGTGAGCCCCGTTCCCGGACCGATCAGGATGAGCGGGCACTGGACCCTCGACGACCGGCTCGCCGCGCAGGTCCACCCGGTGCCCGTCGAGCTCCCACCGGGCACCCGCGCGTTCACCGTGGAGCTGTCGTACGACCGCTCCTCGGGCGTGCTGGACCTCGGGTGCGAGGGCCCGGGAGGCTTCCGCGGCTGGTCGGGCGGCGCCCGCTCCCGCTACACGGTCGCGCCCGCGTGGGCCACGCCCGGCTACCTGCCCGGAGAGCCCGAGCCTGGCGTGTGGCGGGTGCTGCTGGGGCTCTACCGGATCCCGCTTGACGGCCTGCCCTACGAGCTCACCGTGACGCCCCACACCACTCCCCCGCCCGCCCCCGGCTCCCCTGACCTGCCCGGCCCCCGCCCGTCCCCCGCCGCGCCCGCCTCGGAACGGCGCGGCCTTCCTGAGCTCGACGGCCTGCGCTGGCGGGCCGGGGAGCTGCACGCCCACACCGTGCACTCCGACGGCTCCCTGACCGTGACCGAGCTGGCCCTGCTGGCCCGTTCCGAGGGCCTGGACTTCCTGGCCGTCACCGACCACAACACCGTCAGCCACCACGCCGAGCTGCCCGGGGTGGCCTCGGCCGCCGGGATCACGCTGATCCCCGGCCAGGAGGTCACCACCGACCTCGGCCACGCGAACGCGTTCGGCGACGTCGGCTGGATCGACTTCCGCGAGCCCCCGGACGCCTGGGCGCGAGCCGTACAGGATGGGGGCGGGCTGCTGTCGGTCAACCATCCCCTGGCCGCCGACTGCGCGTGGCGCCATCCGTTCACCGAGCGCCCCCGCACGGCCGAGGTGTGGCACTCCGGGTGGTGGGACCGCACCTGGGGGGCGCCGCTGTCCTGGGCCCAGGCCTGGCGCGACGACCTGGTCTTCGTCGGCGGGGGCGACTTCCACCGGCCGGAAGAGAACCACCCGCCCGGCGTCCCCTGCACCTGGGTGCTCGCGGACGGCCACGGCGATCCGGACGGCGACGGGGGCCCGGCGATCGTGGAGGGCATCCGCGCCGGGCGCACCGCCGTCTCGGCCGGCCCCTCCGGGCCGCTGCTGCTGCGGCACGGAGACGAGTTCCTGGTGCTCGGCGGCGACGGGCTCATCCTGTGGGGCCCCGAGCACCGGTCGGTGATCCGCGGTGACCGCCTGACCCTGCCCGCCCGCCCCGGCCCGCACCGGCTGGAGACCACACGCAACGAAATCATGGCCCTGTGCACCTGACCAGGGTCGTCTCCTGGAGGAAGCGCGTTGAGTGAGATCGTCGTCGTCCCCCACACCCACTGGGACCGCGAGTGGTACCTGCCCTTCCAGCGCTTCCGCATGGGACTGGTGCGGATGCTCGACGAGGTGCTCGACACCATGGCGGCCGACCCCGCCTACCGGTTCACCATGGACGGCCAGCTCGCCGCCGTCGAGGACTACCTGGAGATCCGGCCCGAGCGCCGCGCCGACCTGACCCGGTTCGTCACCGAGGGGCGCTTCGCCGCCGGGCCGTGGACCATCCTGGCAGATGAGTTCCTGTGCTCTGGCGAGACCCTCATCCGCAACCTGGAGTACGGCCTGCGGGGGGCGCGGGAGCTGGGCGGGGCCATGGAGGTGGGATACCTGCCCGACCAGTTCGGGCACTGCGCCCAGATGCCGCAGATCCTCGCCCTGGCCGGGCTGCCGGTCGCCTGCCTGTGGCGCGGGGTGCCCATGTCGGTCGAGCGCGACGCGTTCGCCTGGAAGGGGGCGGACGGCACGGTGATCCACACCCAGTACCTGCCCGGGGGTTACGGCAACGCGGTCGCCCTGTTCACCGGCCCGCCGGAGGGGCTTCCCGACCGGCTGGACGCGTTCACCTCCACCATGCGGCCCTGGCGTCCCGACGGGCCTCTGCTGGCGATGTACGGGGCGGATCACTCCGCGCCGTCGGGGGACATCACCGCCGCGGGTCTGCGCCTGGCCACGCTCGGCGAGTACCTCGGCTCGGTGGCCGGCCACGCGGAGACGGGCGGCCTCCCGGTGGTGGAGGGCGAGCTGCGCTCCCACGCCCGGGCCAACATCCTGCCGGGCGTCATCTCGGCCCGGATCCGGCTCAAGCAGGTCATGGGACGGGCCGAGCGCATCGTCGTCCGGTACGCCGAGCCCCTGTCGGCGCTGTGGCTCGGCGACGGCGCCCCCGGCGAGCGCACCGCGAGCGAGCGGCTGATCGAGCTGGCCTGGCGGGGCCTCGTCGCGTGCAGCGGCCACGACTCCATCACCGGGTGCGGCGCGGACGAGACGGCCCAGCAGGTCGAGGCGCGCATAGCCGAGGCCGAGCAGATCGGGCAGGCCGTCGTCGACCTGGTGAGCGCCTCGCTCGCCGCGAGGGCCGGGCGTGACCAGCTCGTCGTCGTCAACCCCTCGCCGTTCGCGCGCACCGCGCTCGTACTGGCCGACCTGCCTGAGGACCGGTCGCGCCTGACCGCGCCCGACGGGTCGGCGGTGCGGGTGCAGCGGCTCGGCCGGGGGCCGCACCTGCTGGACGAGTCGTCCATGGAGGACCTCGCCCAGCTCCTCGGTCGCGTCCACGAGCGCGAGCTGTTCGGCCACGAGATCGTGTCCTGGTCGGCCGAGCGGTCGGGCGAGGCGCCGGCGGACAGGTCGGGCGGGGGGTCGGCGGACAGGTCGGGCGGGGGGTCGGCGGACAGGTCGGGCGGGGGGAACGTCTTCACGGTGGTCGTGAGCCGCCACGCGACCACGGGGTACCAGTACGCCGACCTGAAGGCCGCCATCCTTTCGGCCTCGGCGTCCGCCCCCGGCCCGTGGCGGGTGCGCACGGTCGCCGAGCCGGTGGTCACCGTCGCGGCGCGGGTGGAGGTGCCCGCGCTCGGGCGCACGGTCCTGACGTCCGTGCCCGCCCGCGCCGGCGAGGAGCCCTCCCCGGACGCCCAGAGGCACCCTGGGAGGCTCCAGGACGGCGCTGGGGAGCCCGCGGGCAGCGCCTCGGAGATCATCACCGAGGGGGTCCTGGACAACGGCCTGCTGAGGGTGTCCGCCGCGGCCGACGGCACGCTGTCGCTGCTGACCGCCTCGGGCCTGCGCGCCGGCGGCGTGGGCCGGATCGTCGACGGCGGCGACGCCGGCGACACCTACAACCACGCGCCGCCCGAGGCCGACCGGCTGGTCGGCGCCCCCGCCTGGGTGAAGGTCGCGGCGATCTGCTCCGGGCCGCTCGTCTCGGTCATGGAGGTGTCCCGGGGATACCGCTGGCCGCACCACACCACGCCCGAGGCGCGCTCGGAGGAGGACGCCGAGGTCACCGTCACCACGCGCGTGGAGCTGAGGGCGGGTGAGCCCTACGTCCGTCTGGCGACCACGTTCCACAACCCGTGCCGCGACCACCGGGTGCGGTGGCACGCGTCCTTGCCCAGGGAGACCGGGGAGTCGTACGCCGGCGGCCAGTACGCGGTCGTGCGGCGGGGGCTGACCGGCGAGGGCGGCTGCGGCGAGGTGCCGCTGCCGACCTTCCCCGCCTCCGGCTTCGCCGCCGCGGGCGGCCTCGCCGTGCTGCTCGACCACGTCAGCGAGTACGAGCTGGTGTGCCCGCCCGGCGGCGGGACGAGCGGGGAACTGGCCGTGACGCTGCTCCGGGCCGTCGGCCACCTGTCGCGCAACCACAACGCCTACCGGGACGAGCCCGCCGGGCCGCAGATCGCCACGCCGGACGCCCAGTGCCCGGGAACCGTGACGACGCGGTTCGCGGTGCACCTGTACGACGGGACGTGGGACGAGGCGGGGCTCGTGCGCCTCGCCGAGGAGTACCACCATGACCTGCTGGCCGTGCCCGGGTCGGGGAGCGGCGGGCCTGCGCCCGCCACCGTGGCGGGCTCGCCCCTGGAGGTGAGCGGCGACGGCGTGACGCTGGGCGCCCTGCGCAGGCGGGACGGATGGCTGGAAGTGCGCTTGGTGGCCCAGCGTCCGTCGGCCACCGAGGCGGTCGTACGGGGCCCGTTCACCGCCGCCCGGCTCGCGGACACGCTGGGCCGCCCGATCCGCCCGCTCGACGCCGCGGGCGGGGTCGTGCGACTACCGCTCCGCCCCTTCGAGATCGCGACGCTTCACGTCACCTGACCGGCGCATGTAAGCGGGGGCGGAGCGGGCTGACCCTCCGGCCCTTACTGGCCGCCCTTCTGGACGTAGCTGCGGACGAACTCCTCCGCGTTCTCCTCAAGAACCTCGTCGATCTCGTCGAGGATCGCGTCGACGTCGTCGGTCAGCTTCTCCTGACGCTCCTGGACGTCCGGAGACGCCTGTGCCTCGGTCTCTTGGACCTCGGTCTCCTGCCGACTGGTCTGCTTCTGTCCGCCGGTGTCCTTCGTCGCCATGTGGTACCTCCGCTTGGGGGACGCATCTGATTCATATCTTCCCCGAACCGGACGACATTTCGCGCGGATCGTTCGGTGATCTACGCGAGACCGTCTGGAGGAGGGCCGTCCTGTCAGACAACCTCCCCGCAAGGGACTATGGCAAATCAGGCGAATTGATGTGATTTATCCAACTGGACAGTGCCCCTATCCAATGATTGGATAGGGGCACTGTCCAACTATGGAGGTCCGGCGCCGATCCTCATGCCCCTGGGGTTCTTCCTGTCGGTCGTGCGGCCCGGCGACACGCGGCCCAGCAAGCTCATCTGGCTGACCGGCCTCGGCGGCGCCTGCCTGGCCGCGGGCACTCTCATCCTGGGGATCGGGCTGGTGTAAATCAGATCGTTATCCCATACGTATGGCATTCTGTGGTGATCCACCCATTGGCATCCCGCTCCAGACGGAAAATGGAACGGCCGTGGGGGCAGGGCACGATGCCAACTGTGAACGGGTGAAATGAGAGCGGATCACGCACAGCTGCTAGGAGATCGGTACCGGCTGATCTCGCCGCTGGGCCAAGGGGGCATGGGCATCGTCTGGCGCGCGCACGACAGGCGCCTGGCACGCGACGTCGCGATCAAGGAGCTGCGGCCGACGCGCGACGACGAGCTGGACGTGCACACGGCCAGGCGCCACGCGCTGCGCGAGGCGCGGTCGGCCGCCAGGCTCAGCCACCCGGCCATCGTCACCGTGCACGACCTGCTTGAGGAGGACGGCCGGCTCTGGATCGTCATGGAGCTGGTGGAGGCCCTCACCCTGCAGGCGACGGCGTGGCACCTCGGGCGCCTTCCCGTCCACTGGACCGCGTGGATCGGCTTCCACCTGCTCAGCGGCCTGCGGCACGCCCACGCGGCCGGGGTCCTGCACCGGGACATCAAGCCGGGCAACGTACTGCTGACCGGGGAACGGGTCGTGCTGAGCGACTTCGGGATCGCGGTGCTCCAGGGCGAGTCCTCGCACACGAACACCATGCCCATCGTGGGCTCCCCCGGCTACATCGCGCCGGAGCGGCTGCGCGGGCATCCGGCGACCCAGGCGGCCGACCTGTGGTCGTTCGGCGCCACGCTGTACTTCTCGGTGGAGGGCAGGCCCCCGGACTCCGGGGGCGGGGACATCCTCGCGGCCCGGTCCCCCGAAGAGCCCCGCCGGTCCAAGAGGACGGGAGCGCTAGGGGTGCTCCTTCAGGGGCTGCTCGAACCCGATCCGGCTGAGCGGCTCACCAGCGAGCAGGCCGCGCTGCTGCTGTCGGACATCCTGCGCAAGGAGGGCATCGCGGTGCCTCCGATGCGGCTGACGGGGAGCGGGCTGTTCCCGCCTGGCGCCTTTACAATGTAGATCAGCGCCCGCGTCACGGCCGTACGATCGCCCGCTCGGCTGATGGCCGGGCTCGGCGAGTACCAGTGAGCGCCGGTCGCTCGGCGCTCACTGGTGAAGGTCGGCCCGCTCAGCGCTCCCCGGTGAGGGCGCTGACGAGGTCGGCGGCGGTGCGGCAGCGGTCGAGCAGCTCCCCCACGTGGGCCTTGGTTCCGCGCAGCGGCTCCAAGGTCGGCACGCGCTGCAGCGACTCGCGGCCCGGGATGTCGAAGATGACCGAGTCCCACGAGGCGGCGGCGACCGACTCGCTGTACTGCCGCAGGCACCGGCCGCGGAAGTAGGCCCGGGTGTCGTTCGGCGGCAGCTCGATCGCCCGCTGCACGTCCTCCTCGGTCACCAGGCGCTGCATGCGGTCGCGCGCCACGAGGCGGTTGTACAGGCCCCGGTCGGGGCGGATGTCGGAGTACTGAAGGTCGACGAGCTGGAGCCGGGGATGCGACCAGTCGAGACCGTCACGCGAACGGTAGCCCTCCAGGATCTCCAGCTTGGCCACCCAGTCGAGCTCCCTGGACAGCTGCATGGGATCCTCGGCGAGGCGCGTGAGCACCGACTCCCAGCGGTTGAGCACGTCCTTGGTGAGATCGTCCACGGCGGAGCCGAAGCGGTCCTCGACGTACTTGCGCGCCTGCTCCAGATACTCCATCTGGAGCTGGACGGCGGTCATCCTGCGGCCGTCCCGCAGGGTGATCTCGTACTTGCACGTCGGGTCGTGGGAGACCGCCCGCAGCGAGGCCACGGGGCTCTCCACCGACAGGTCGCCGGTGAGGAACCCGTCCTCGATCATGGCGAGGACCAGCGCCGTGGAGCCCAGCTTGAGGTAGGTGGAGATCTCGGACATGTTGGCGTCGCCGATGATGACGTGCAGGCGGCGGTACTTCTCGGGGTCGGCGTGCGGCTCGTCACGGGTGTTGATGATCGGACGTTTGAGCGTGGTCTCGAGCCCGACCTCCACCTCGAAGAAGTCGGCACGCTGGCTGATCTGGAAGCCCTCGCCGCGCGAGTCCTGCCCGATGCCGACACGGCCGGCCCCGCAGACGACCTGGCGGGAGACGAAGAACGGCGTCAGGTGCCTCACGATGTCGGCGAAGGGCGTCGCCCGGCGCATGAGGTAGTTCTCGTGGCAGCCGTACGACGCGCCCTTGTTGTCGGTGTTGTTCTTGTAGAGCTGGATGGGAGCGTTCCCCGGCATGGCGGAGGCGCGGACCGCAGCGTCGTGCATCACCCGCTCGCCGGCCTTGTCCCAGATCACGGCGGCCCGGGGGTTGGTGCACTCGGGCGTGGAGTACTCCGGATGGGCGTGGTCGACGTACAACCTCGCGCCGTTGGTCAGGATGACGTTGGCCAGCCCGAGATCCTCGTCGGTGAGCTGCGTGGGGTCGGCGATCTCGCGGGCCAGGTCGAAGCCGCGGGCGTCGCGAAGTGGATTCTCCTCCTCGAAGTCCCATCTGGCGCGCCGCGCCCGGGCGGCTGAGGCCGCCAAGTAGGCGTTGACCACCTGTGAGGAGGTCACCATCGCGTTGGCGCCCGGCTGCCCGGGTACGGAAATGCCGTACTCGGTCTCGATGCCCATCACCCGCCGTACCGTCACGCTCTCAGCCCTTCATCTGTGCTTCGCACCCGGACCATCGCCGTCGCGTCGCCCGTCACCACGAGCCTAGACCGTCGCACGGCCACCGAGACCGTCCGGTCCGCTGCCCGGAGACCGGGCTCGGAAACAGCGACGGCGCGGCTCCGGGAGGAACCACGCCGTCGCATGCCGGTTTCAATCAGAGGTACTGGCCGGTGTTGGCGACCGTGTCGATGGACCGCCCGGCCTCTGTGCCCTGCTTGCCGGACACAAGGGTGCGGATGTAGACGATCCGCTCGCCCTTCTTTCCGGAGATGCGGGCCCAGTCGTCGGGGTTGGTGGTGTTGGGCAGATCCTCGTTCTCGCTGAACTCGTCCACGCAGGCGGCTAGCAGATGCGAGATCCGCAGGCCCTTCTGCTTGGTCTCGAGGAACGCCTTGATGGCCATCTTCTTGCCCCGGTCCACGATGTTCTGGATCATGGCTCCGGAGTTGAAGTCCTTGAAGTACAGAACTTCCTTGTCGCCGTTGGCGTAGGTCACCTCGAGGAAGCGGTTCTCCTCGCTCTCGGTGTACATGCGCTCGACGACTCGCTGGATCATGCCGGCGACGGTGGCCTCGCGAGAGTCGCTGTGCTCGCCGAGGTCCTCCTCGTGCAGCGGTAGTTCGGTGGTGATGTACTTCGAGAAGATGTCCTTCGCCGCTTCGGCGTCCGGCCGCTCGATCTTGATCTTGACGTCCAGGCGGCCGGGCCGCAGGATCGCCGGGTCGATCATGTCCTCGCGGTTGGAGGCGCCGATGACGATGACGTTCTCCAGGCCCTCGACACCGTCGATCTCCGAAAGGAGCTGGGGAACGATGGTGTTCTCGACGTCGGAGGAGACGCCCGAGCCGCGGGTGCGGAAGATCGAGTCCATCTCGTCGAAGAACACGATCACCGGTGTGCCCTCGGAGGCCTTCTCGCGGGCCCTCTGGAACACCAGGCGGATGTGCCGCTCGGTCTCGCCGACGTACTTGTTCAGGAGCTCAGGGCCCTTGATGTTGAGGAAGAAACTCTTGCCGGACTGACCGGTCTTCTCCGCGACCTGCTTGGCCAGGGAGTTGGCGACGGCCTTGGCGATGAGCGTCTTGCCGCAACCGGGCGGGCCGTACAGCAGCACGCCCTTGGGCGGGCGCAGCTTGTGCTCGCGGAACAGGTCGGCGTGCAGGTAGGGAAGCTCGATCGCGTCCCTGATCTGCTCGATCTGCCGCATGAGCCCGCCGATCTCCTCGTAGGAGATGTCGGGGACCTCCTCGAGCACGAGCTCCTCGACCTCGGACTTCGGGATGCGCTCGTAGACGTAGCCGGAGCGCGGCTCGAGAAGCAGCGAGTCGCCCGCGCGGATCGGCTGGTCGAACAGCGACTCCGCGAGACGGACCACGCGCTCCTCGTCGGCGTGGGAGATGACCAGCGCGCGCTGGCCGTCCTCCAGGAGCTCCTTGAGCATCACGATCTCGCCGACGGTCTCGTAGCCGAGTGCCTCGACCACGTTGAGCGCCTCGTTGAGCATGACTTCCTGGCCGCGCCTGAGCGAGTCGACGTCGACCGCGGGGCTGACGTTCACCCGGAGCTTGCGCCCGCCGGTGAACACCTCCACGGTGCCGTCGTCACGGGTTTCGAGGAACACGCCGAAACCGGATGGCGGCTGGGCCAGCCGGTCGACCTCCTCCTTGAGCGCGACGATCTGATCTCTCGCCTCCTTGAGGGTGGCCACCAGTCGTTCGTTCTGACCGGTGACGGCGGCCAAACTGGCCTGCACCTCATGGAGACGTTCCTCCAGGACTCTGGCTTGCCGGGGAGACTCGGCCAGCTTCCGACGCAACGCGGTGATCTCCTCCTGGAGGAAGGAGACCTGAGTTGTGAGGTCGGCGACCTCTCGTTCGCGCTGGGCGGCTCTAGCCTCAGCGTCTTCGCGAGCTGCCACAGTCACCTCCTTCCCAGTCGAGGGCGACTACTCAAGACCCTACCTATCTCGGGGGCATCCGTAACCTGGCCAGGGAGTGTTCGTGTCATTACATCCAGTGTTCAGTGTTTAATGCCTTATTGGTGGCTCAATGCTTGTAAGCAGCTACGCACGCGTTTCTGTTCCCCAGGTGCGCACGAAAGCATGATTGTTTACCGGAAGGCCATACCAGGCTTCGGAGCTCATGTGCCCGACTCCTCCCCATAGGCGCCCTTGGCAGGGCGTCGCCGCCTGGGCGGGGGCGTGACGCCGTCCGCCATGCGACGGGACACGACGAGGAAACCCGTGTGCCCGATCATCCGGTGACCCGGACGGACGGCGAGCCCTTCGACATGCCAGTCGCGGACCAAGGTTTCCCACGAATGCGGCTCCGTGAAACTTCCGTGATCGCGCAGGGTTTCCACCGTACGGGACAACTGTGTTGTTGTCGCTACATAACAACAGATAACACCCCCCGGCGTAAGGGCCTTGGCCACCGCGTCCACGCATTCCCACGGGGCGAGCATGTCGAGGATCACCCGGTCGACGTCCGGCTCGTCGAGGGAGGCGACGAGGTCGCCCACCACCAGCCGCCACTGCTCCATGGGCCCGCCGTAGAACTTCTCGACGTTCTTGCGCGCCACGTCGGCGAACTCCTGGCGGCGCTCATAGGAGATGACACGGCCGCTCTCGCCCACCGCCCGCAGCAGGAAGCAGGTGAGCGCGCCGGAGCCGACCCCCGCCTCGACGACCCGCGCCCCGGGGAAGATGTCGGCCATCGCGACGATCTGGGCGGCGTCCTTGGGGTAGATGACCGCCGCGCCTCGCGGCATCGACACCGCGTAGTCCTCCAGCAGGTGGCGGAAGGCCAGGTAGGACGTGCCGCCCGATGAGCGCACGACCGAGCCCTCGGGCTGTCCGATCAGGTCGTCATGGGGGATGGAGCCCTTGTGCGTATGGAAGACCGCGCCCTCACGCAACGTCACGGTGTGACGCTTGTCCTTGGGGTCGGTGAGCTGAACCTGATCACCGGGCTGGAAAGGCCCGTGCCTGCGAAAACCCATGCGCGCAAGGCTATATGCGAGCGCCGCCCACTCGTGGCGGACCGCATGGCCTGTGGGGGCCATGAGACGGGTGCGAAAAACGTTCGCCCTCAGCGTCCGTACCTGGTAGCTATTGGGCATGTTCCCCCGTGACGTGATCCCCGCGGGCCCGATCGTCCTGCGCGAGCATCTGAAGACGGACGCCGAGGCGATCGCCCGCGGGTGCGCCGATCCAGAAATCGTCAAGTTCATCCCGACCGTGCCCGTGCCCTACACCCTCGACGACGCGCTCACCTTCCTCACCGAGGTGGCCCCCGCCGACTGGGGCCAGGGCGGGGCCTCCTTCGCCGTCGCCGACGCGGCCACCGGCGAGTGGCTGGGCAACATCGGGCTGAAGCCGCTCAACGTGCGCGGCGCGGGCGAGATCGGCTACCTGATGGCCCCGTGGGCGCGCGGCCGTGGCCTCGCGTCCATGGCCGCCAGGGCGCTGGCCGAGTGGGCGTTCGCCCAGGGGGTGCACCGCGTCGAGCTCGTCGCCGACGTGAGCAACGTGCCCAGCCAGCGCGTGGCGATGGCCGCCGGGTTCCGTCGCGAGGGCATCCAGCGCGGCGCCGTCCCGGTGCGGGAGGGCGGCCACGGCGACGCGGTCGGCTTCGCCCGTCTCGCCCACGACTCCGGGGAACCCCAGCGCTCCTTCCTGCCCGACCTGCCCGGCGGGTCGCTGTCCGACGGCGTCGTGCGGCTCGCACCGCTCACGCCCGCCGACGCGGACCCCTACCAGGAGATGATGAGCGACCCCGAGGTCCTGATGTACAGCGTGCCGCCCGAGGTCCCCGACCCGGAGGAGACCCTGCGGCGCTGCCGGTACACCGGGATGTGGTGGTCGTCCGGGGAGCGCGCCGAGCTCAGCGTCACGGACGCCGCGACGGGCGAGTTCGCGGGCCACATCCAGCTCATGAACATCGTGCCGCCGCTCGGCCAGGCCATGGTGGGCTACAGCCTGCTGCACAGGTTCCGTGGCCGGGGGTTCATGACCAGGGCGGTGAACCTCCTGGCGCAGTGGGCGTTCGCGAACACGCCCCTGCACCGGCTGGTGGCCGGCACCGATCCGGCCAACACCCTGTCGCACCGCGTGCTGGAGCGCGCGGGGTTCGCGCGGGAGGCGCTGATCAAGTCGCTGCTTCCCGGCGCCGGGGGCACCCGCAGCGACGACCTGCAGTGGGTCCGCTTCCGCGGCTGAGGGCCGCGCTCAGACGAGGGGCACGGCGGGCGGGGTCGTGATCGGGGCCACCTGGGCGCCGAGCACCCTGACGAGATCGGCCGGGGCCAGCTCCAGCTCAAGGCCGTGCCGGCCGCTCGCGACGTACACGGTGGGGTGGCGCAGCGCGCCCGGGTCGACGACCGCGGGCACCTTCAGCGGCACACCGAGAGGGCTGACCACGTCGGTGCCGAGCATGCTGACCTCCGGCGCCGGCGCGACCCGCGCGTGGAGGCCGCCGGCGGCCAGCGCCAGGCCCACCAGGTCCACC
This sequence comes from Sphaerisporangium sp. NPDC088356, assembly GCF_040685555.1. Lineage (NCBI taxonomy): Bacteria > Bacillati > Actinomycetota > Actinomycetes > Streptosporangiales > Streptosporangiaceae > Sphaerisporangium > Sphaerisporangium sp. NPDC088356. The sequence goes on along the minus strand of NZ_JBFBIK010000039.1, from coordinate 29,037 downwards.
GCCAGGCCGACCGGCGCGACCGCGAGCACGACGTGCCCGTCGACGTAGGTGACGACGCCCTTGAGCAGCCGGTCGTGGCTCACTCCGAGCTCCGCGGCGATCGACTTGCGGGATCTCGCCTTGGCCGGATCGTGCGAATAGGAATGGGCCGAGAAGCTCACCCGTGACCGCCGCAGCCTCCTGACCGCCAGCGTGTCGGGAAGGCGCTCGCGTGCCGGAGCGGGAAAGCGCGCCCCCGCCGCCTCACGCCTCTTTCTAAAGTCACGATATTTCGGAGTAAATACGTACAAATAATCAAGTAGCGCCTCGGCGAGCACCACCGCGTCCCTGGCGTCCTCGGCGGGGATCCGCCCGGCGCGGATGTGGGCCGCCTCGTTGCCGATGAGCCGCAGATCCTCCGCCCACACCAGGAGCCTGCCCTCGATCAGACCCCGCCTGCGCAGCTCCCTCAGCGCCTGCGAGAGCGGGGAGACCCTCACCCCGTGATCTGCGCAGACGCCCTCCAGGAGCCGCCGCACCATCACGACGGCGGACGAGTGGGCTCCCGCCCGCAGGCACGCCTTCGCCTCGGCCAGCTCCACCCGCAGGTGCTCGGGAAGCTCCTCCCCCTCCGGCCGCCCCGCCCCCGGCCACAGCACGCGCGCCGGGCGCGGGGGCCGTTCGGCCCAGTCTTCATCGATTTGGCCGCCGGATTCCTCCGGTGCCAGTAAAAGGACGTGCATGCACACCTGGCATACCGATAATGAATAAGGGGCGAGCAAAGGAGACAGAAAGGACCGGTGCGGGCCGTCGGGCTCACGCGCCAGGGTGCCCCGTTCACACCTCGGGCACTCGACCAGATATTTGGCTCCCCAGCGCTCCACAAGCGGACGATAGACGATCAGAAACAGGCCGGACAAGAACATGGGCGGGAGGCGGCCGATGGCGATGTGGCCGTTCGCGGGCCGCCGGGACGACCTCGCCCGGCTCGTACGGCTGGCGCACGACGGCACGGCGCACGGTGTCGTCATCGCCGGTCCCGCCGGGGTGGGCAAGAGCAGGCTGGCCACCGAGGTGCTGCGCACGTTCGGCTCCTCGGCCTACGCCGTCATCCCGATCAGGGCCACCAGGGCGGCCGGCGGCATCCCCTACGGCGCGCTGGCCAGGCTGCTGCCGCCCGAGGCACCTCCTGGACTGGTCAACCCGCTGCGGTGGGCGGCCGAGGCCGTGCGGGCGCACGCGGGGGGCCGCAGGCCCGTGCTGGCCGTCGACGACGCCCACCTGCTCGACGGCCCCTCGGCCGCCGCGGTGCACCATCTCGTGACGGTGGAACGTGCCCTGATCGTCGCGACCCTGCGCACGGGCGAGCCCGCGCCCGACAGCGTCACCGCCCTCTGGCGCGACGGGCTGGCCACCCGGGCGGACATCGGGCCGCTCACCCTCGGCGACAGCGCGGCCATCCTCACCGCCGCCCTGGGCGGCCGGCCCGACGACGCCACCGTGCGGCGGCTCGGCACGGCGACGGAAGGCAACGCCCTGCTCCTGCACGAGCTCGTCGGCGCCGCGCGCGACGCGGGCACGCTGCGGCAGGTCAGGGGCATGTGGCAGCTCACCGGCGAGCCTCCGCTTGCCCCGCGGCTCACCGAGCTCGTCGGCGAGCGCATCGGGGCACTGTCCCCCGAGGCCGGAGCCGTGCTGGAGCTGACCGCCTTCGCCGAGCCGATCAGCCTGGCCACGCTGCTGGAGCTGACCTCCGCCGAGGCCGTCGAGCAGGCCGAGGGGCGCGGCCTGATCCGCATGACCGGCGACGGGCGCCGCGTGGTGGTCCGCCTCGGGCACCCGCTCTACGGTGAGGTCGCCCGTGCCGGGTGCCCTCCGCTGCGGCGCCGCAACCGGTACGCCACGCTGGCCGGCGCGCTGGAGCGCAGCGGCGCCCGGCGGCGGGACGACCTGCTGCGACTCACCGTGTGGCAGCTCGAGAGCGGCAGGCAGGCGCCGGCCGGCCCCCTGCTGTCGGCGTGCCGGCTCGCCTGGGCGACCCACGACTACACCCTCGCCATCCGGCTGGGCCGGGCGGCGCTGGCGGCGGGCGGCGGAGTGGAGGCGGCCATCCTGCTGGCCACGGTCCTCGACTACGCCCAGTTCCCCGACGAGGCGTACGCCGTCCTGACCTCCCCGCAGACCTGGGTCCGCGCCGGCTCCCCGTACGAGGCCCGGGTCGAGGGCCCCGCCTCGTACGCCGCGGGCCCGGCCGGGGCGGGGGACGGGGGCTCCGCCGGCGTCGCGGAAGCGACCGGGGCGGGAGGCGGGGACCGGCTCGACGAGGTGACCGGCACCCGCCTGGCGCTGGCGCGAGCGAGCAACCTGGCCTGGGGGATGAACCGCCTGGACGAGGCGCTCGACCTGCTCGACCGTACCGAGGCCTCCCTCACCGACCCCGCGTCGCGCCAGCAGGTCGCGATGCGCCGCCTGGACCTGGCCTCCAGCGCGGCCAAGCCGCGCACCGCCCTCGACCTCGGCGCCGCGCTGCTCCGCGCGCTGCCCGCCGGGCCCGAGCGCATCCAGACGCTCAAGGCGCAGGCCCTCGCCCTGTGCTACGCGGGGCGGACGGGCGAGGCCGTCGCCGTCGCCCGCCAGGCGCTGACCGACGCGGGATCCTGGCAGGACGCGATCCCGGCCATGGTGTCGCCGCTGCACTCGGCGTGGTCCATGGCGGCGCTGTTCGCCGGCGACCTTACGGCGATGGAGGAGGCGGTCGGCTCGATGGAGGCGGCCGTCGCCGCCCAGCGCGGCTGGTCGCTGGGCGAGGGCAGCCTCGCGCTGGCCAAGGGGCACCTCGCCACGGCGCGGGGGCAGGTCGAGACGGCACTCGGCGTGCTGCACGACGCCGCCCACCATCCGACGGCCCTCACCGTCGGCGGCTGCATGGGAGCCTACGCCGCCGCCCAGGCGTTCCTCGGGGACGCCGAGGGCGCCCAGAGCACGCTGAACGAGGCGCTCGCCCGCAACCGGGCCACCTGGACCGGGTTCACGCGCTGGGTGTCGCTGACCCGCGTGTGGGTCGCCGCCGCGTACGGCGACACCGGCGCGGCCGTCGAACTCGCGCTCGTGTTCGCCGAGGAGTGCCGTGCCGCCGAGCTGCCGGGGTTCGAGTTCGTCGCCCTGCACGACGCCGTGCGGCTCGGCGGGGCCGCCCACGCGCTCGCCCGGCTGGAGGAGCTCCCCGCGCTCCACGACGGGCGCCGGGTGCTGCTGGCCCGCGACCACGCGCGCGCGGCCGTGGCGGGCGACGGCGCGGCCCTGCTCGCGGTGGCCGACGGCTTCGAGGAGCTGGGCCTGATCCTGCACGCGGCCGAGGCGGCGGCGCAGGCGGCGGCCCGCCTGCGCAGGGTCGGCAACGAGAGGGCCGGGCTCGCGGCCACGACCCGCGCGTGGACCCTTGCCCGGAGGTGCGAGGGCGCCCGCACCCCGGCGCTCCGCGGCCTGGCCGCGCCGGAGCTGACCGCGCGCCAGCTGGAGGTGGCCCAGCTCGCCGTGCACGGGCTGAGCAACCGTGACATCGCCGACCGGCTCGTGCTGTCGATCCGCACGGTCGGCAACCACCTCCGGGCGGTCTACGAGCGCACGGGCCTCAGCGACCGCGTCGAGCTACGCCGCCTCTTCGACGGCAGCGATTGACCCCCGAGGCTGACCGGCTCCACCCCCGTCTCCGGGACGCCCCAAGGGTGGCAGGTACCGCCCCCCGTCTCCGCGACGCCCCAAGGATGGCCGGTTCCACCCCCTCGCACCGTGCCGCCCCTCCCCCGGAGGGCGGCCGCCCCGGCCCCGTCGCGGCCTTCTAGCCGCCGGCCGCGCGCCAGGCGTCGGCCAGCATGGCGACGACGTCCACGTCGCCCGTGCCGTTGCGCTCGGTCACCCGCCCACCGATGCGTACCATCGCGGTGACCTCGTCACCCCGGCCGCGCAACCACATCTCCCATGACGCCGCTCCCGTCCCGCCGGCCCGCCCCCGGCCCATCGGCCCGAGCCTGGACACCGCGCCGCACCCGGGGCAGGCGAACTCCCCCGATGCCGCCGGCCTGTCCACGCGCGTGTACGGTCGCGTCTCCGCCTGCACATCCATGGCTCCCGCTCTCCGAGACGCCGCCCCGGCCACGGTGCCGCTGGGCCGTCTCGCGTATCAAGAGGGGGAAGGCGCCGCCCTGATACCTCTCCTCGGGAGGGGCCGCGGGATCAGTCGGAGCCGAACTTGGCCCTCAGCTCGCCGAACGCGACGTCGGTGCCCGCGAGCGCCCTGTCGATGTCCGCGTCGGTGTGCGCGGCCGACAGGAACCAGTTGTGCCACGGGTGGAGGTAGACCCCCTGCGCCAGGCAGGCGCTCGACCAGAACATGCCCTTCTCCAGGGTCTCGTCCCCCTCGAAGGACAGCCACGGGATCTGCACGGGCCCGGTCTGGTTGATCACGAACCCGTGGGAGGCCGCCTGGGCCGCGAGGCCCTCGCGCAGCCGGTAGCCGGCCCGCTCCATCAGCGCCACGCCGCCGGTGTCGCGCAGCGTCTCGATGGTCGCCTTGGCCGCGGCCATCGCGATCGCCGAGAACCAGAACGACCCGGTGGAGTACAGCGTCTGGGCGGGGCCGCGAAGGGCGTCGGTGCCGGTGACGGCGGCGATCGCGTACCCGTTGGCCATGGCCTTGCTCCACGCCGTCAGGTCAGGACGCACACCGAGCGGCTCCCAGGAGCCGCGCAGGTCGAGCCGGAAGCCGGCGCGGACGTCGTCGATGACCAGCGCCGCGCCGATGCGGTCGGCGAGCGCGCGCAGGCCGCGGGCGAACACGGCGTGAACCAGCTCCTGGTCCTCGAACGAGTCGTGCTTGAACGGGGTGACGATGATCGCGGCCACGTCCCCCTCGGCCTGGGCGGCGGCGGCCTCGGCGCCCGCCAGGTCGTTGTAGGGGTACTCGATCAGGTCGGCGCGCTCGCTGGGCGTCGTGCCGGCGAGGCTCGGGGTGCACCACGGGTCGGCGCCGTGGTAGGCGCCGTGGGCCACCAGCACCTTCTTGCGCCCGGTGGCGGCGCGCGCCACCATCAGGGCCTGTGTCGTGGCGTCGGTGCCGTTCTTGGAGAACATCACCCAGTCGGCCGAGGGGATGGTGTCGACCATCAGCTCGGCCAGCTCCACCATGACCGGGCCCGGCCCGTTCAGGCAGTCTCCGGCTGCCTGCTGCACGGCCACCGCCTCCTCGACGGCCGGGTGCCGGTGGCCGAGGATGACCGGCCCCCAGCTGCACATGAGGTCGACGTACTCGCGCCCGTCTGCGTCCCACTGGCGGCAGCCCTCGCCCCGGACGAAGAACTGCGGGAAGCCGGGGGCGAAGATGGCCGCGTTGAGATGGCCGTACATGCCCCCCGGGATGACCTTGGCCGCCCTGTCTCGGAGATGTGCGTCGGACATGTGCTCAGATCCCTTCGGTGCCTTCGAAGTCCGCTTCGATGAGTGCGACGGACAGGCCGTCGAGTCCCGCGTCGGAGCCCAGCCCTCCGGCGACCCTGGCCGCCACGGCCGTGCCGAGCCTGGCCGCCGCGACGACGTCACGGCCGTCGAGCAGCCCCGCGATGAACCCGGCGCAGTAGGCGTCGCCGCATCCCGTGGTGTCCACGACCGGCGCCCGCAGGGCGGGCACGCGGGCGAGGCCGGACGCCGTGGCGACCAGGCTTCCCTCGCCGCCGAGGGTGACGAGCACCCCGGACGGGCCCTCGGCCAGGAGCTTGGCCGCGGCCTCCTCCACGTCGGAGGCGCCCGTGATCATCAGGGCCTGCTCCTCGTTGGGCAGGAAGTAGTCGACGTGGGGCAGGAAGGCGCGGGCCCCGGGCATGAGGTCGGGCATGTTGGACAACAGGTCCATGGTGATCCGCGTCCCGCCGTGCCGCGCGGTCCCGAGCAGCTCGAAGAAGGCCGGGTCGCGCAGGCCCCAGGTCACGTCCATACCGCCGAGGTGGACGATCTCGGCCCCGGTGAGCAGGCCAGGGTCCAGGTCGGCGAGCGAGAACCCGAGGTTGGCACCGGGCACGTGGAACGAGGGACGGCCGCCGTCGGGGCGGATGGGCAGGATCGACGCGGCCGTCTGCTCGCCCGCCTTGCGCACGACGCCGCGGACGTCCACCCCGTGCCGTCCCATGATCATGACGAGGAAGTCGCCGAGCTCGTCGTCGCCGACGGCCCCGGCCGAGGCGACCGGCACTCCGAGCTTGGCGAGGTCGACTGCGGTTCCGGCGGCGGCGCCCGCGGCCGTGATGCGGATCTGCTCGAGCAGGTGGGTGTCCTGGCCCTCCGGGATGAACTCCACCGGCCTGGCCAGCACGTCGACGATGTGCACCCCGAGCGTGACGACGGTCATGTCTGGTCCTTTTGAACGTATGGGATTGCCGGATAATAGACGGGCGCCCGACTAAAATGTCAAGGCCTCGGGAAGGGACACGGATGCCGAAGATCGTCAACCACCAGGAGCGCCGCGAGGAAGTCGTGGACGCCGCGCGCAGGGTCATCTTGCGCGAGGGCATCGACGCGGCGACGACCAGGGCGATCGCCAAGGAGGCCGGCTACTCCAACGGCGTCCTCACCCACTACTTCGCCGACAAGGACGACATCCTGCTGTCGGCCCTCAGGTCGTCCCACCGCCGCATCGTGCACCGGCTGAAGGGCAAGCTCGCCGGTCACACCGGGCTGTCGGCGCTGCGCGAGGTGCTCGCCGACAACCTCCCCCTGGACGAGGAGCGCGCCCAGGAGACCGCACTGGAGGTGGGGTTCTGGGGCAGGAGCCTCGCGGGCGGCACGCTGCTGGAGGTGCAGCGCGAGGAGGCCGCCGAGCTGCGCTACCTCGTGCGCACCCTTCTCGACGCCGCCACGGAGGCCGGCGAGATCACCACCGGCGACGATCTGGACGATGTCACCGAGCGCCTCCTGGCGCTGGTGGACGGGCTCAGCGTGCACCGGCTGCTGTATCCCGACCGGCTCTCCCCCGAGGTACTCCACCGCCTCATGACGGCCGAGCTGGAGCGCCTGACCACATGAGCGCGTCCGCCACTGCGCCACCAACGACAAGACCCGGGACCGCGAGAACGATGAGGACGACATGAAGCTGGCCGAGGAGCGGGAGCGGCTGTGCGAGACCGGCCGCCGCATGGTGCACACCGGGCTCGTGCTCGGGACCTCCGGCAACATCAGCATCCGCCGGGGCGACCTGGTGGCGGTGTCACCCGGAGGGGTGGCGCTCGACCGCCTCACCCCCGCCGACTGCCCCGTTCTCGACATGTCGGGAAACGTGGTGGAGGGCGACCGCAAGCCGTCCTCCGAGGTGCCCATGCACCTCGCGATCTACGAGAGCACCGGCACCTCCGCGGTCGTGCACACCCATTCGACGTACGCCGTGGTCGTCTCCGCCACCATGACCGAGCTGCCGCCCATCCACTACAACACGCTGCTGCTCGGCGGCGTCATCCGCGTGGCGCCCTACGCGACCTACGGCACCCCTGAGCTGGCCGGGCACGTCCGTGCGGCCATGGAGGGCAAGCAGGCCGCCCTGATGCAGAGCCACGGGGCCGTGGCCGTCGGCGGCGACCTCGACCAGGCCTTCGAAGGCGCGCGGCTGCTGGAGTGGCTGTGCTCGGTCTACGTGAAGGCCAAGATGATCGGCGAGCCGCGCGTGCTCACCGAGCGGGAGCTCACCGCCGTCGTCGAGCGGGCCGCGAGAGGCTAGCGCGGCACCCCGCCGGCCCGTCCGGGCTCAGGAGGACAGCTGGTACAGCCGATCGGCGAGGCCGAAGGCGGTGGGGCGCTTGGCCACGTCGCCGATGCACGAGCCGACCAGCTCGGCGAGCTCCGGCTCCAGCTCGGGCCTGATGGACGGCGGAGTGCTGTACACCTTCCTGAGCGTCATGAGCGGGTCGTGGGTCGGCAGCTCACCGTACAGGCCGTGGCCGGTGGTCGCCCAGTGCAGGGTCGCGCCGAGCGCCCACACGTCGCCGCCCGGCGACGGCTGCTCCCCCTGGAGCAGCGCGGGGTCGGTGAACTCCACCGAGTTGAGCCCGCCCATGCCGGTGATCGTCGCGCCCGGCATCAGCACCTGGGACAGGCCGAGATCGGACAGCTTGCCGCCGTCGGGGGTCAGTAGAACGTTCCCGGGGTTGATGTCCCTGTGCACGATGCCCTCCTCGTGCAGGGCCTGCGCGGCCCGCGCCGCGCACGCGACCGCGCGCAGCGTCCCCTCGCGTGACGGCCGCTCGGCCGGACCGGCGAGCGACCCCCCGGCTATGTACTCCATGGAGTAGTAGAACACCCCGCCCTGCTGCCCGGCGTCGTACAGCGTCACCAGGAAGGGCGAGCGCACGGCGGCGAACGCCTTCAGCTCGCGCGCGGCCCGCCTGAACGCGTCCTGGCCCGTGCCCCCCACGACCTTGACCGTGACGTACTCCGTGTCGACGGGCAGCCGCCGCGGCTTCCTCGCCAGATAGAACTCGCCATGGTTGCCCGCTCCGAGGGGCCGGACGAACTCGTAGTCGGCGATGCCCTCCACCTTGCGTTCCTCTCGTCAGCACGCACAGATCGGCCCGGCCCGCGACGCCGGGCCTCGCGGCGCCCGCCCTACTCACGGTAACGTCGCGTTGACCATTATCGGGGGCTTTGATCAGAGTGTCTTTACTCGCGGGGACGATGTTCCATGCTGCACGTGGATGTGCTGCTCCTTGACCTTGTGATCGTGCTCGCCGCCGCACGGCTCCTCGGCTGGCTGGCGAGACGCCTCGGCCAGCCCCCGGTGATCGGCGAGATCGTGGCCGGCATCCTGCTGGGTCCGACGCTGCTCGGCCCGTGGATCGGCGATGACCTGTTCGGGCCCGACATACGCCCCGCGCTGACCGCCCTCGCCGACGTCGGGCTGATCCTTTTCATGTTCGTGGTCGGGCTGGAGCTCGACCAGAAGCTGGTGCGGGGCAAGGGGAAGGTGACGGCGAGCATCGCCCTCGGCTCCACCGCCGTGCCGTTCGTGCTCGGGTCGCTGCTCGCGCTCGCCCTGGCCGGGGGGCACGCCCATGGCAACACGCCGGCGTTCGTGCTGTTCCTCGGGGCGGCGATGTCGGCGACCGCGTTCCCCGTGCTCGCGCGCATCCTGACCGACCGCGAGATGCACCGCACCACGATCGGAGGGCTCGCTCTCGCCTCCGCGGCGGTCATCGACGTCCTCGCCTGGACCGTCCTCGCCATCGTGGTCGGCATCGCGAGCGCCGAGGCGGCGAGCGGCCAGTGGCAGGTGCTGCTGGCCGTGCCGTACGCCGCGGTGATGTTCTTCGTGGTACGGCCCCTGCTGGCGCGGCTCGTGCCCGCCTTCGAGCGGGCGGGACGGCTGACGCCGGGCCTGCTCTCGGTCGTGCTGATCGGCCTCGTCGCCTCGGCCTGGGCGACCGAGTGGATGCAGGTCCACTTCATCTTCGGCGCGTTCCTGTTCGGCGTGGTGATGCCACGCGAGGGCGCCGAGCGCCTCAACCACCAGATCCTGGAGCGCCTGGAGCAGCTCACCGTGCTCCTGCTGCTGCCGATGTTCTTCGTGGTGTCCGGGCTCAACGTGAACCTGCGGACCCTGACGTTCTCCAGCCTGGGCGTGCTCGCCGCGATCCTGGTGGTGGCGGTCGGCGGCAAGATGGGCGGCTCCTACCTCGGCGCGCGGCTGCGACGGGTGCCGGTGCGCCAGGCGTCCGCGCTGGCCACCCTGCTGAACACCCGGGGCCTCACCGAGATCGTCATCCTGACGGTCGGCCTGCAGAAGGGCGTGCTCGACGGGGAGCTGTACTCCCTCATGGTGCTCATGGCGCTGCTCACCACCGCGATGACCGGCCCGCTGCTGCGGCGCGTCTACCCCGACCGCCGCATCGCCAGGGACATCGCCGAGGCCGAGCGCGCCGCGCTCGGCGTGACCGCCTCCTACCGCGTGCTCGCCGTGGTCCCCGGGCGTCCCGTGGACGCCGAGCCGCTCGCCGGGCTGGCCGCGACCCTGGCGACGGCACGCACGCCCTCGGAAGTGGTCCTCGGCCACCTGGAGCCATACCCCCACGGCCGCCTGGAGGTCGGCACCGGGCTGTCGTCGGAGCTGGCGGAGATGGCCGAGACGCTGGGCGCCCTCGAAGGCCTTGCCGCCACAGTGCGCGAGCGCGGCCCGGAGGCGCGCGTGGTGACCCGCTTCTCGGCCGACCCGGCCGCCGACCTGCCCGGGCTCGTCGCAGGCGCTCGGCCCGACCTGGTAGTGGTCCCGCACGACGCCCCCGGGTACGAGCGGATCCTCGCCGAGTCGGCCGGCAGGACCGTCACCGTCCTGCCGGGGGCCTACGACGCCGCCGGGCCGGTGGCGGTGCGCCATGTCTCCGGGGGCTCCGGGGGCTCTGGGGGCTTCGCGGGCTCCGGGGACGCCGCCGCGCACGTCGCGCTCCAGCTCGCCCTCGCCACCGGCCGCCCGCTGGTCGTGCTCTGCCATGGCCGCGGCGCCTCCCTGGCCCAGCGCCTCGCCGGGCTCGGCGTGGACGCGACCTCGGCGGCCGAGGCGCCCGCCGACGCGCTGGTGGTGGCCCCGCAGGGCGCGGCCCCGGCGTCCGGCGCGCACCTGCTCGTACGCGCCGAGCAGGACGCCGACCCCGTCGAGTGGGAGGCCGTCACACCGGCGGGCGCCCGCGGCCGGCGATAACGCGCGAGGGCTGAGCACCCCCGCTGATCGGGGACCGCCGAGCCCTCGCGTGGCCCAGCGGCTCTCACCGTCGGGCCACGGCCTGCCAGCTCGGCTACCGGGTTGCCGGCCGATGCTCCGGCCTTCATTCCGGGGAGCGCGTCAAGCCTTGCGGTGCGACTCGTACCGCATCGTGCGCGACACCCCGATGCGCACGGTCGTGCCGGGCAGCACGGGCACCGGCTCGTTCGGGGGGATGTCGTAGAAGTTCGGGTCGCCGGGCGGCTGAACCTGGGTGCCGTTGACCGAGCCCAGGTCGATCAGGTTGACGTCCCACCCCTCGAGCCGGACCCGCAGGTGGCGGCGGGAGACCGACCCGTCGGGGCTGGTGACCCTGGCCGGCCGCGCCTCCCCCGAGGTGACCTCGGGCGCGCGCTCAGGGTCACGCCCGAGCAGGTAGTCGCTGTCGAGGCGCAACGTCAGGCCGTCGTCGAGCAGCAGCACCCCGAGCGGCGGCCTCTCCCCCTTGTACGGCACGAGCGTTCGCTGCACCAGGGCGATGCCGCAGACCGCGCAGTAGGGGACGCGGGGATCGTTGAAGTGGTCGTTCTTGCAGTCGACGCCGTAGACCATCGGGCGGCTCAGCGGCTCGGGGGCCGGACCGGACTCGGTGGGCTCCAGCACAGAACCGGGCGTCTCCTGCTGCCCCTCGGGCCCGTTGACCAGCAGGAACGACTCGAAGTCGGGCGCCTCCTCCTGCGGGGGCGGCCCGCCGGCCGACCCGTTGGCACCCAAGGCGGCCATCTCGGGGTCGGTCGCGAGGGCGGGTGACCGCTCGAAGTCGCGCCCGGGCGGCGGGGAAAGGTCCGGGCGCGGCGGGGCCTCGACGTGGGGCGGCGCGGTCATGGCGGGCCCCTGGTCCATCGCGAGGGCGGAGGAGACGGCTCCCGCCGCGAGATGGGGGGACTCGGGCGCGACCGGCTCCGGCACGCGGAACGGCTCGGATGCCACCGGCTCGGGCGCGCGGAACGGCTCGGGCGCCACCGGCTCCGGCGCGGGGCGGGGCGGGTCGGGCACCAGGCGGGGCGGCTCGTACTCCGCCGAGCCCGCCGGCCGCGAGGCCATGGGCGCGCCCGGGTCGCCGGCCTCGCCGAAGTCACAGGTGACGCCGCCGCCGGAGATGACGCCCGCGTCCAGGCGTGCCCGGCCGATCGGGCGCCCGGCGCCGGGCAGCCGCAGCTCCACCGTGCTCACCGGGCCGGGAACCAGGCGGTCGGTCCAGGTCAGGGCGTCCTTGCCGTCGAGCCGCACGTCGGCGCCCGATCCGGTCACAAGGGCCTGCGCCTCACCGCTGACCAGCACCGCGATGCCACCGCCCGCGCGGCCGGCGACGGCGCAGGTGATCGGCTCGGCCGTCATCGACCGTGCGAGCACCTGGGCGGCGCGCCGGGCGAGCACCCTGCCGTCCCCGCCACCGGCGGCGGTCTCCTGGACCGCCGTCAGCAACTCGTCCGCGACGGCGTCGGCCGCGTCGCACACCAGCAGCAGGCCGCCCACATGGGCGATCAACCCGTTGCCGGGAAGCGGACGCACCACCCCCACGCCTTGCTCCGTCACAGAACTCTCCCTCCCCGAAAACGCCACCTGACGAACGGCACCCGCATCGGACCGTTGGCCACCAGCCAAACACAGCTCCAGACGATCACGAACTGGGTCCAGAAGGCTGCGGCGGGCGGAACCGGGTCAATGACGGTGCCGATGGCACCGGACCGTAGCAAAAAGAACAGCAGAAGTCCCTCCGGCACGAGTGTGAGCAAACCGAACAGAGTGGGCCAGTCCTTCTCCCAGCGGAACTGCATGAGGAAGTGATAGACCAGCTCCCACGCCACCCCGAGCACGGCGACCGCCGCGAGGACCAAAAATGCCGTGCCGTAGTCCTGGGAGAGCGGGCCGGACAGGCCGGGCAGCACGGGCACGATCAGTGCCGTGATCACCACGCCCACGGTGGCAAGAAGGAACAGCCGCGTCTGGATGCGGCCGATCAGAGTTGGAACCACGGGGGGATTCTCCTTTAGACGGGCTTGTTGAAAGCCCACTTGAACCACTGCGAGGTCGAGCGCACCGGGCCCATCTTGCGGCAGAAGCCGCGCCTCGCCAGGTCGTCCGCGATCTCCTGGGCCGCGATCTGCAGGCCGAGGAAGGTGTCGACGCCCGGGAAGTAGCCGCCGAGGGTGGCGGAGCCGGAGGCGTAGAGCGCCCCGTCGCCGCTGGCGGTGCCCTTGACCTCGAAGTGCCGCTCAACCTCTAGGCGGCCGACCGGGTTGCGGTAGGCGCCGCCGTGCTGGAGGAGGTCGGCGAAGACGCGGTGCTCCGCGATGTCGGCTTCCAGGCCCGTGCAGTCGATGATGTAGTCGGAGACGGGCTCGCGGACGGTGCCGTCCTTGCTGCGTACGTAGCTCAGCATGCGCCCGTCGTGCGCCGGCTCGACCCGCTCGACCGTGCCCTGGACCGCGTGGTAGTAGCCGCCCTCGCGGCCCTTGCGCATCTGCTCCTGCCAGCGCCTGCGCTTGGGGGTGTTGGTGCCGCCCATCTCCTTGTACTTCTGGGCGCGCGCGGGGCCCTCCAGCTTGCGCATCTCGGCCTTGAGCTGGCCGCCCCACACCGACTTCGGATAGTTGAAGCCCTGGTAGGCCCAGCCGTCGCCGCCCTTGCGCCGGCTCCACAGGTTGGGGCCGTGGGCGCCGGTCACGAACGTGCGGAAGATGTGGATGATCTGCGTCTGCAGGTGGAACTTCTCGCGGTCGTCGAACAGGCGCTGCAGCACGCGGGAGGCGACGATGCCGCCACCGCGGATCACGACCGAGCCCGGGCGCGTCTTCAGGAACTCGTACACCTGCTCGTGGGGCTCGTAGGCGTTCACCACGTGCTGGTAGTCGCCGTTCTTCTGCCGGAACTCCTGCAGGTCGGGCAGGAACTTCAGGCCGGGATAGCCGATGGCGACGTGCACGAACCGCGAGCGGAAGACTATGCGCTTGGTCGGCGCCGTGCCCTCGGGCGGGGTGACCACCGTGAAGTAGCCTCCGCCGGCCCTGCGCCGCACCATGCGGACCTGGCCCTTGACCAGCATGTCCCAGTAGTTGATGCGCTTGGCCTCGCGCTCCAGGTTGCGGAAGACCGTGCCGGCCCGCGGGGTCCAGTAGTCGTTCAGGATCGGCTCGGTCGCGATCTGGAACAGGTGGGCGGGGTTCTTGTCGCGCCAGGCCTCCTCCAGGGCGTACGACGGGAAACCCCACAGGTTGTCGGGCCTGGAGGAGGAGTCGGAGCGGATGCGCTCCTGCCGGGGGATCTGGGAGCACCTGGTCAGGAACTCGTACGTCTGCCACGGGTGGTCGATGTTGGACACCACGCGCATCTGCGAGGTAGGCACGCCGTAGACCCGCAGGTAGTCGAGGGTGACGAACGATCCGATGCCGCCGCCCACGGTGAGGAAGGGAATGTCGTACATGGGGATGCCCGCCGAGGCGACCAACTGGTCGCTCCACTCGGACGCGCCCAGCAGCTCCGGCGTGAGATCACCGGCGGCGGGGGGTGTGTGAGGCGTAGCCAATGCGAACGTTCCTAATCTGCTTGGCCGACCGGATCGGCTGATCAGAACAGTAGTCTGGGCGCGCACGGAAAACGAGTGGGACAAAGCGGGCGATCGTCCCCCCGGTATCCCCGCCCCGCCCCCGTCGCGTGGGCCCTTGATCAGACGCCTGACCGGCGCCGGAGGTTCGCGCCTTCACCGAGCCGAGACCTTACGTGCCTGTGACCCCCCCACGATCACCCCGCCCTGGGCGGGGAACGGCCGCCGTACGGCGGTTCGCGGAGCCTCAGACTCCGGAGAAGACGCGGTTCACATCGGCCGTGACGAGCACGCCGAAGACGTCGCCTCCGCGCTCCACCAGCAGGTACTCACCTGAGGGGGCGCCGCGCATGGCGTCGAGAAGCGACTCTCCCGCGAGATCGGCCGGGAGCACCAGCGACGGCTCCAGGCTTCGCGCCAGTGAGCCGACGGTCACCCACGGCCTGCGCTGCTCGGGCGTCGCGGTGACGGCCGCCTCGTTGACGATCGCGATCGGGTGCCCGTCGTGGTCGACGATCACCATCGCCCCCGCCTGCGCCTCCCTGGCGCGGCGCATGCCCTCGGCCAGGGGCACCTCGGCGGTCACCGGGATGGCCCTGCGGGCGAGCGAGCGGGCCTGGACCTGCGGCATGCGGGCGCGCACCCTGGCCACCCGCAGCGACTGGGTCGCCCCGACCCAGATGAAGGAGGACAGCAGCACCGCCCACAGCAGCGTGCCCCAGCTCGGCTCCTGGCCGGCCATGAACGGCAGCCCCACCGACAGGACGACCAGGGCGACGGCCAGCCCGCGGCCGAACCAGGCCGCGGCGATCGTGCCGGAGCCCGCGTTGCGGGTGAGCTTCCACACCCCCGCCCGCAGCATGCGGCCACCGTCGAGCGGCAGCCCGGGAAGCAGGTTGAACACGCCCACGATGAGGTTGGAGACCCAAAGCTGCAGGACCAGGACGTGCGGGATGGTGCCCTCGGGGATGAACCCGCTGGCCACGAAGCCGGCGCCGGCGAGCCCGAGTGACAGCAGCGGCCCCGCGAAGGCCACCAGGAACTCCCTGGCCGGCGTCTCGGGCTCCCGCTCGATCTCGGAGACCCCTCCGAGCAGGTAGAGCGTGATGCGGCGCACCGGAAGCCCGAAGTAGCGGGCCACCACGCAGTGCGCCAGCTCGTGGAGCAGCACGGAGACGTAGAGGAAGACGGCGAACACGAAGGCCACGAGGTAGGTGGTGACCGTGTCCCTGCCGGGAAGGTTCCTCGCCACCTCGGGCTGGAAGGTGTAGGTGATGAACGCCGCGACGATCAACCAGGTCGGCGAGACGTAGACGGGGATGCCGAAAGGCCGTCCCATGCGCAGCCCCGGAGACTCAGGCCGTTGCGGGGTCTGGGTGCTCATGATTGTCGTCATCCCTCCTCGTGCCTAGATGCTACGCGCCTCCAGGCGGGGATCGGCCGATCACGTGCACGCCTCCGGCTTAAAGTGTCGGCCGACTGACCTACAGTTCCGGCATGAGCATTTCGGAGCCACCCGCGGTTGTCGGCACTCTCTCCCCCTCCCGCGCGGGTGACTTCATGACATGTCCGCTGCTCTACCGCTTCCGCGTGATCGACCAGCTGCCCGAGCGGCCCTCCCCCGCGGCCGTGCGCGGCACGCTCGTCCACGCGGTGCTGGAGCGGCTGTACGACCTGCCGGCCGCCGAGCGCACCATCGCGGCGGCGCAGGCCCTGCTCGATCCCCAGTGGGCGCGCCTGCTGGAGAGCACCCCCGAGTTCTCCACGCTGTTCGACGACGAGACCGAGCACGACCGGTGGCTCGGCCAGGCGCGGCAGATGATCGAGCGCTACTTCGCCCTGGAGGATCCGAGCCTCCTGGAGCCCGCGCAGCGCGAGCTCTACGTCGAGTCCGTGCTCGACAGCGGGCTGATGCTCCGCGGCTACATCGACCGGCTCGACGTGGCGCCCACCGGCGACCTGCGCGTGGTCGACTACAAGACCGGCAGCGCCCCGGGCCCCGACTTCGAGGCCAAGGCGCTGTTCCAGATGAAGTTCTACGCCCTGGTGCTGTGGCGCCTGCACGGCACGGTCCCCCGGCTGCTCCAGCTCATGTATCTCGGCAACGGCGAGGTTCTGCGCTACGCCCCCGACGAGGCCGACCTGCGGGCGACCGAGCGCAAGGTGCAGGCGCTCTGGGAGGCCATCGAGCGGTCGCTCACCACCCGCGAGTGGCGGGCCCGGCGCAGCCGGCTGTGCGGCTGGTGCGACTACCAGGCCATCTGCCCCGAGTGGGGCGGCACTCCCCCGCCCGTTCCCGACCGCCGCCCCGGCGACACCACCCGCGGCTCCCGCCGCGCCGCCACCGACGAGCTCTGACCCTCCGGCCTCACCGACCCTGCCCGAAGCCTGGGCGAAGCTTCCCGAAGCTTGCGCGAGGCCGGGTGTCCCACGTGGCCCGTGACCCCGTCACGCCGGCCGCGTCGTCGCGGGCGCTCGCGGCTCATCCGAAGCCGCGGATGGCCTCCCACTCCTCGTCGCGCAAGGGCGGGATGCCGAGGGCGGCCGCCGCCTCGTCGAGCTCGTCGCGGTCGAGGTCCCAGGAGACGATGACCCCCTCTGCCCGCCGCCTGCGGCGCTCGGTCTCGACGAGGCCGGCGACCACCTTCCTCACGCGCCTCACCGTTTCGAGGTTGGCGTGCCGCTGGTCCTCGGGAACGCCGGAACGTTCGTACACAGGGAAGATCATCGGCTCTCCTCACGGTGGCCGGGGCCGCGGCCGCCGGGCGCGCTCCCGGCCCGCATGCCGGTGGGCGCGGGCGAATCGGCCGGCGTTCGCTCTGGACGCCGAGATTCCACACGTTCACGATGATGCAGTGGCATGTTCGCCGTCGCCTCCGTCGTTCACCCGGCCGCCGACCGTTCGTCCTTCCCAGACTGCCGCCTGCGACTACCGTCGGTACCCGTTCGCCTCCATTTCGTATTTGACACATCGTGTGAAACCAGGTGTGGGAGCCCCGGAAGCAGCCGGACCAGTTGAACGGAGCGATGATGCCCGCCCCCCGCGAGCTTGACCCGAGTGCCTCGCCCCAAGCGCTCTTCGGCTACGAGCTGCGACGACACCGCACAGCCGCAGGCTGGACGATGGAGCAGCTCGCCCAGAAGATCTGCTTCTCGCTGGCCCTGGTCGGCATGGTCGAGACCGCGAGGCGCACCCCCTCCCGCGACTTCGCCGAGCGCTGCGACGAGGCCCTGAAGCTCGACGGGGCCCTGCTCAGGCTCTGGCCCTTCATCAACCGCGCGTCGACCCCCGCCTGGTTCCGCCCCTGGCTGGACATCGAGCGCGAGGCCGGCACGCTGCACACGTGGCAGCCGCTCATAGTTCCCGGGCTCCTGCAGACCGAGGAGTACGCGCGGGCGATCCTCCTCGGGGAGCCCCGGGTGTCACCCGAACAGGTCGAGGATCACGTGGCCGCGCGCATCGAGCGGCAGCGCATCTTCGAGCGCCTGGAGCCGCCGATGTTCTGGGCGGTGCTGGACGAGGGGGTGCTCCGCCGGCCCGTGGGCAGCGCCCAGGTGATGGCCGACCAGCTCACCCGCCTGCTGGAGGCGGGGACTCTTCCGTACATCACCGTCCAGATCCTGCCGCTCAGCACGTACTCCACCACAGGCCTCGAAGGAGGATTCATCATCGCCCAGACCCGAGGTGTCCCCGATACGGTGTACCTGGAGTCAGCGGGTCATGGCCAGGTCGTCGACCGGGCGGAAGCGGTCGAGGATCTCACGACCAGATACGAAGTGATCCGCGCTGAGGCGCTCCCCCAGCGCGCGTCGCTCGACTTGATCAGGGAGACGATAGAGCGATGGACCACCTGAACGACGAACTGCGCGACGCCGCATGGTTCAAATCGTCCTACTCCGGCAGCAGCGGCGGCGACTGCGTCGAGGTCGCCGCCCTGCCGGGCGCGCGGGTCGGCGTCCGTGACAGCAAGGATCCGGCAGGCCCGGCACTGATCTTCACCGGTTGCGAGTGGGACCTCTTCCGCCGGGGCCTCGGAGACGGCCGGCTGGCCGTCTGATCCGGCGTCGTCGCGGGCGGCTCGCATGACGCGTGCCCGAGCCGGTCGAGCACGCGTCAGGGTCACGCCGTACGGCGGGCGGGCCGGCACCCGCGGGCGCGTCTCATCGGAGGTCCCGCGCCGGCGGAACGTCGTCGGTCCCGATCCACTTGCCCGGGAGTCGGAGGGCGGCGGCGGTCGGGGAGCCGGCTTCGGCGGCGATCGCGCAGGTGACGGGGATCACCCCTCATTCCGTAGGAGGAGGGGGATATCCATCCGCAGCAGGGTGGCGAACAGCAAAGACGTCCTAAATTGAGAGGGTGCGCACCACCCCCGGCAGTCCGCGAGCATGGCTGAGAACCCATCCCCTGTTCGGCGACTCGGTCCTCGCGGTGGTGGTGACGGGGCTTTCCCTCGTGACGGCCGAGCTCTTCGGCACCGAGGTGTCCTCCTCAGGGCACGGCCCGGTCAGGGCCCCCGACGCGCTGAGCGTCGCGCTCATCGCGCTGGCGTGCCTTCCGCTGGTGCTCCGCAGGCGCTGGCCCTTCGTGCTGCTCTGCCTGGCCGAGCTTCCGCAGATCACGCTGACCGCGCTGAACTACGACGGCGGGCTCACAGGGCTGGCCTCGCTCGTCCTGCTGTACACCGTGGCCGCGTACCGCGGCCTGGCGCTCAGCCTGGTGGCCGCCGCGGTGAGCTCGCTGGCGTACGCCGTGGCCGTCATCGTGGCCGACGGCCAGGGCGACTGGACCCAGCACACGTTCGCCGCCGTGGTGGCCATGGCCGTGTGGGTGGTCGGCCGCTCGATACGGCTGCGCCGCGCGTACCTCGCCGAGCTGGTCGACCGGGCCGAGCGGCTGGAGCGGGCCAGGGACGCCGACACCCGCGCCGCCCGCGCCGAGGAGAGGTCGCGTATCGCCCGCGAGCTGCACGACGTGGTGGCCCACCACGTGAGCGTGATGACCGTCCAGGCGGCCGCCGCCCGCAAGGTGCTGGACGCGCGGCCCGAGGCCGCCAAGGACGCGCTGATGGCCATCGAGGAGATGGGCAGGACCGCGATGCGCGAGATGCGGGGCATCGTCGGGGTCCTGCGCACCGACGGGGAGACCGGCGAGCTCGCGCCGCAGCCCGGCATGGGGGACCTCCCCGGGCTGGTCGACCAGATGCGCGAGGCGGGGCTGCGCGCCCAGCTCTGGATCGAGGGCGAGCGGCGGCTGCTCCCGCCGGGCATCGACCTGGCCGCCTACCGCCTGGTCCAGGAGGCCCTCACCAACAGCCTGCGGCACGCGGGACCTTCGGCGCGGGCCTGGGTGACCGTGCGGCACGAGCCGAGCGAGCTGCTGGTGCAGGTGGAGGACGACGGGCGTGGCGGGACGGGCGCGTTCACCCGCGGCCCGGACGATCGGCCCGGGCACGGATTGGTGGGCATACACGAGCGGGTCGCCCTTTATGGTGGAATCCTGCGGATCGGCCCACGCCAGGGGGGCGGATTCGAAGTACGGGCTCGATTCCCCCTCAAGGACTGACAAATGACTATCCGCGTGCTGCTGGTCGACGACCAGCCCCTTCTGCGCACCGGCTTCCGGCTGATCCTTGAGGCCGAGCCCGACCTGACGGTGGTGGGAGAGGCGGGCAACGGGTCCACGGCGCAGGATCAGTCGAGGGTCCTGCTTCCGGACGTGGTCCTCATGGACATCCGCATGCCCGGCGTGGACGGCATCGACGCGACCCGGCGCATCGTGCGCGACGCCGCGCCCGGCGCCCACGTGCCCCGCGTGCTGGTGCTGACCACCTTCGACCTCGACGAGTACATCGTGGAGGCGCTGCGGGCCGGGGCCAGCGGTTTCCTCCTGAAGGATGTGCCCCCCGACGAGCTGGTGCAGGCGATCCGGGTCGTGGCGGCCGGAGACGCGATCGTGGCGCCGAGCGTGACCAGAAGACTGCTGGACAAGTTCGCCGCCCGGCTGCCCTCGGCACACCAGCAGGCCACCCCCGCCCGCGTCCACCGGCTGACCGAGCGCGAGCTGGAGGTGCTCCGCCTCATCGCCAGGGGGATGTCCAACGCCGAGATCGCCGCTGAGCTGGTGGTCAGCGAGACGACCGTGAAGACCCACGTGGGCAACGTGCTCACCAAGCTGGCGCTGCGCGACCGCGTGCAGGCCGTGGTGCTGGCCTACGAGACCGGCCTGATCACCCCGGGCGCCATCCCCTGACGGGAACCTCCGGGCGCGGCCGTGGCAGGCCGTGCCCGGAGGACCGCCGGACGGCTCAGGCGGGGACAGGCGCCCCGGCGTCGCCGGGCACCGCGTCGCTCGGAGCGTTCTCCGGGAAGTGGCAGGCGACCTGGTGACGCGTGGCGAGCTCCGCGAGGGGCGGCTCGACGGTCCTGCAGATCTCCTGCGCCTTCCAGCAGCGGGTGTGGAACCGGCAGGCCGGCGGCGGGTTGATCGGGCTCGGCACGTCGCCCTGCAGGCGGATGCGCTCGCGCTCGGTGCGCCGCTTGACGTCCGGCACGGGCACGGCCGACAGCAGCGCGGTGGTGTACGGGTGCATCGGCGACTCGTACAGGTCCTTGCGGTCGGCGATCTCGACGATCTTGCCGAGGTACATGACCGCCACCCGGTCGCTGATGTGCCGGACGACCGACAGGTCGTGCGCGATGACCACGTAGGTGAGGTCGAGCTCGTTCTGCAGGTCCTCCAGCAGGTTGACCACCTGGGCCTGGATGGACACGTCGAGCGCCGACACCGGCTCGTCCGCGATGATGAGCTTGGGCTTGAGCGCCAGCGTGCGGGCGATGCCGATGCGCTGCCGCTGGCCGCCGGAGAACTCGTGCGGGTAGCGGTTGTAGTGCTCGGGGTTGAGCCCGACCAGCTCCAGGATGTCCTGCACGGCCTTCTTGGTGCCGTGCTCGGACTTCACACCCTGGATCCGGAACGGCGCCCCCACGATGGCGCCCACGGTGTGGCGCGGGTTGAGCGAGCTGTAGGGGTCCTGGAAGATCATCTGCATGTCCCGGCGGAGCGGGCGCAGCGAGCCCTGGGACATGTGGCTGATGTCCCTGCCCTCGAAGACGATCTTCCCGCCGGTGGGCTCCAGCAGCCGGGTGATCAAGCGGCCGGTCGTGGTCTTGCCACAGCCGGACTCTCCCACCAGGCCGAGCGTCTCGCCCTTGAGGACGTCGAACGACAGCCCGTCGACGGCCTTGACGGCTCCGACCTGGCGCTTGATCAGGCCCTTGGTGATCGGGAAGTGCTTCTCCAGTCCGTTGACGGACAGCAGAGGCTCGGGCGACTCGCTCACGCGGACTCCAGGTTGGGCTTGATCTCGTTCTCCCAGATGCCGCGCCGTTCCTCCCGGGTCATGTGGCAGCGCACCAGGTGCCCGCCCTCGGTCTCCAGGAGCTCGGGCACCTGCGTCCTCGCGCGGCCCTCGGTGCGGCCCTCGAAGGCGCAGCGGGGGTGGAACGCGCAGCCGTCGGGCACGTTGATCAGGGACGGCGGGGTGCCCTTGATCGGCATCAGCCGCTCGGTGCGCTCGCGGTCGAGCCGCGGCATCGATCCGAGCAGGCCCCAGCTGTAGGGATGCTCGGGGCGTTCGAAGATGTCCTCGGCGCTGCCGTACTCGATGCACTTGCCGCCGTACATCACGAGGATGTCGTCGGCCAGCTCGGCGACCACGCCGAGGTCGTGGGTGATGATGATCAGCGCGGAGTTGAACTCCTCCTGCAGATCGCGCATCAGGTCGAGGATCTGGGCCTGCACGGTCACGTCGAGGGCCGTGGTCGGCTCGTCGGCGATCAGCAGCTCCGGGTCGCAGGAGAGCGCCATGGCGATCATCGCACGCTGGCGCATGCCGCCCGAGAACTCATGCGGGTAGCTGTCGACGCGCCTGTCGGGCTGCGGGATGCCCACCCGGCCGAGCATGTCGATCGCGTGCTTGCGCGCGACCGCCTTGGTGACCTTGTGGTGGATCCGGTACGCCTCGATGATCTGCGCGCCCACGGTGTAGTACGGGTGCATGGCCGACAGCGGATCCTGGAAGATCATCGCCATCTTCTTGCCCCGCAGCGCGCGGACGTGCTCAGGCGTCGCCGAGACGAGCTCCTCGCCGTCGAGCCAGATCTCACCGGAGATCTTGGCCCGGGTGCCCTTGTGCAGGCCGAGGACGCCGAGGCTCGTGACGCTCTTGCCCGACCCGGACTCCCCCACGATGCCGAGGGTCTTGCCCCGCTCGAGCCCGAAGGAGAGCCCGTCGACGGACTTGACCACGCCGTCGTCGGTCGGGAAGTGAATGCGAAGGTCCTTGAGCTCGAGAAAGCTTTGCCCGCCGGTCAGCTCGCTGCGCTCGCTCACGTGAGCCTCACTCTCGGGTCGACCACCGCGTACAGGAGGTCCACGACAAGGTTCGCCACGACGACGAAGAACGCGGCGACCAGCGTGACGCCCATGACTTTCGGCAGGTCCTGGTTGACGATCGCGTCGATGGCGTACTTCCCGATGCCCGGCAGCGAGAAGGTGCTCTCGGTGAGCACCGCGCCGCCCATCAGCAGGCCGAGGTCGAGGCCGAAGATGGTCAGGATCGGGGTGAGCGCGCCGCGCAGCCCGTGCTTGAAGACGACCACGCGCTCGGTGAGGCCCTTGGCCCGGGCCGTGCGTATGTAGTCCTCGTTCATCGTCTCAAGCATGCCCGATCGCGTGAGCCTCGCGTACCCGGCGGCGTACAGGAAGGCCAGCGTGATCCAGGGCAGGATCAGGCTGTACGCCCACATGGCGGGGTTGTCGAAGAACGGGGTGAAGCTGCCGCCCGGCGCCGCGAACGCCAGCGGCCGGCCGTAGCTGAAGACCACCAGCGAGACGATGCCGGTGAAGAAGATCGGCAGGGAGACCCCGGCCAGCGCGATGCTCATCGCCGCCCGGTCGAAGAAGCTGCCGCGTCTCAGCGCGGAGACCACTCCCGTGGCCACGCCCGCCACCAGCCAGATCACCGCCGCGCCGAGGGCCAGCGAGATCGTCACCGGCAGCCGGTTCAGCAGGTCGGGCCACACGGGTAGCCGGGTGAGAAAGGAGTAGCCGAAGCACGGCGCCGGGCAGCGCTCCACGCCGGGACCGTAGTCGTAGTCGGCGCCCGCGACGATGCCCTTGGCGAACCGGCCGTACTGCACGACGAGCGGATCGTTGAAGCCCAGCTTCTCGGCGGCGATCTTGACCTGCTCGGCGCTGGCCGTACGCCCGACGTAACGGGTGGCCAGGCTCTCAGAGGTGGCGCCCGCCAGGCGCGGCACCAGGAAGAAGATGGCAAAGGTGATCACGCTCACGATGGCGAGCATGAAGACACCCCAGATCAGGCGCCGGATGATGTATGTGACCACAGTCCCCCCGGCTCCGGGGGCCGGCCTGTCGGCCGGCCCCCTGCCGCGTTCACGTGTCTATCGGATCAATCGGATGGTGTGGGCGTTTACTGCAGGCCCATGTTGAGGTAGTCGTACATGCCGGTCGCGTCGCTGACGTACACGTTCGTCACGCCCTTGCCCCGGATGAGGAGGCTCTTGGCCCACAGGCCGGGCAGAACATAGGCGTCGTCCATGACCTTCTGGTCGATCTGCGCCCAGATCGGCTCGCGCTTGGCGGTGTCGGTCTCCAGCGAGGCCTGGTCGATCAGCTTGTCGACCTCGGGGTCCCGGACGCTGATGTTGGAGGAACCACCGGTGTCGCGGATCACCCGGCTGTCGACGATCTGCTGCAGGAAGCCGTATCCGTCCGGCCAGTCGGCGCCCCAGCCGTTGATGGCCAGGCCCAGCTTGTTGTCCTTGGCGTAGCCCGGCTTACCGGCGTAGAGCGCGAAGTAGTCGGCCTGCGGGAACGGCTTCAGCGTGAGCTTGATGCCGACCTTGCCCAGGGACTGCTGCAGCGCCTCGGCCGTGGCCTTCTCCTTCGGGCGCTCGGCCCGGTAGGCGATGTTGGTCTCGAAGCCGTTCGGCTGGCCACAGGCCGTCAGGGCCTCCTTGGCCTTGGTGACGTCACCGTGGTTGTCCGCGCCGGCCGGGTACGGGTTGATGTCCGCGTGGCCGGGGATGCCCGGGGGCAGCAGGCTCGTGGCGATCTGGCCGCCGGAGAACTCGCCTCCGTAAGCGGTCTGGTAGGCGACCTTGTCCGCGGCGTACTCCACGGCCTTACGGCATTCGAGGTTGTCCAGCGGCTTCACGTTGCCGTTGATCGACGTGTACCACAGGCGGGTGATCGTCGGGTTGTCGGTGTTGGCCTTCAGCGCCGGGTCCGTCAGCACGCGGCCGAGGGTGGCGGGCTGGGCACCGGTGCCGGCGATGTCGACGTGCAGGTCGCCGGAGAGCAGGCGGTTGTCGATGTCGTCGGCGTTGACGTTGGTCGAGACCTCGTAGCCGTCGGGCAGCGCCTTGCGGTTCGGGTCGGTCGCCTGGTCCCACTGGTCGTTGCGGACCAGGTTGAAGCCCTTGCCGATCTCGTTCTTGTCGAACTTGTACGGCCCGGAGGAGATGATGTGTTCCTTGTACTTCGCGCCCGTGTCCTTGGCCTCGGGGACCGGGATCGTCGCGGGAAGCTGCGCGAAGTAGTCGAAACCGCTGTAGGACTGCTTCAGGTGGAAGACGATCGTCTGGTCGTCGGGGGTCTCGATCGCCTTGTCGGTGTTGACGCCCTTGGACTTGTACGGACCCTTGTAGTCCTTCGGCAGGTCGAGCGTGTCGTTGAAGTAGGTGTACCCGTCGGGGA
The DNA here is from genome assembly GCF_040685555.1 of Sphaerisporangium sp. NPDC088356. Taxonomy (NCBI): domain Bacteria; kingdom Bacillati; phylum Actinomycetota; class Actinomycetes; order Streptosporangiales; family Streptosporangiaceae; genus Sphaerisporangium; species Sphaerisporangium sp. NPDC088356. The sequence goes on along the minus strand of NZ_JBFBIK010000039.1, from coordinate 3,945 downwards.
ACACCTCCTTGTCGAGCGACCGCAGGACGCCGTACTTCACGTCCTTCGACGTGATCGGCGTGCCGTCCTCGAACTTGACGCCCGCCCGGAGCTTGTACGTCCAGGTCTTGGCGCTGTCGCTCGGGGTGCCCAGGTTCTCGGCGAGGTCGGGGACGAGCTCGCTGCTCTCCTTGCCCGGGGCGGGCTTGAACATCACCAGGGCACGGCCGTAGAGCCGGACGAAGTTCCAGGAGTAGCCGTAGTAGGTGTCGGCGGGGTCCAGGGAGTCCCAGTCACCGGCGTTGGCGAACTTCATGATCCCCCCCTTCTTGTCCGAAGGGTTGTACACCTGCGTGAGGGCGGCGTTGAACTCCGCCTTCGCGCCGTCACCGCCGGCGGGCGCCGCGCCGGACTGGCTCGGCGAGGCCGCTCCGCCTCCACCGCAGGCGGACAGCCCCAGGGCGAGAACCGCACCCAGGGCGGTCACCCCCAGTGTGGTCTTTCTCATCATGGACAAAACCCCTTGTTGTCGGAGCCGGGAACTTACGGGGGAAACAGATCGAGCTCAGCGCGCCCTCGGGTCGAGGGCGTCGCGAAGGCCGTCACCGAGGAGGTTGAAGGCCAGGACGGTGATGAAGATCGCCATACCCGGGAAGAACATGAAGTGCGGGATCGTGTAGAAACGCACCGCGTCTGAGAGCATGCCGCCCCAGGTGGCCGTGGGCGGGCGCACACCGACGCCGAGGAACGACAGCGCGGCCTCGAAGAGGATGTTCGTGGGGATCAGGAGCGTGGAGTACACCAGGATCGGCGCGACCAGGTTGGGCAGCAGCTCGCGGAAGATGATGTACGGCCCGCGCGCGCCCAGGCTCCGGGCCGCGTCGACGAACTCGCGCTCGCGCAGCGACAGCGTCTGCCCGCGCATGATGCGCCCGATGTAGGGCCAGTTGAAGAAGCCGATGATGAACACCAGGAGCGAGACGCGCAGCGCGTCGCCGGACAGGCCGAACGCGGAGTCGGGCACGATCCCCGCCAGGGCCATGGCGAAGACCAGCAGGGGGAAGGCCAGGAAGACGTCCATCGTCTTGCTGATGACCGAGTCGACCCAGCCCCCCAAGTACCCGGCCATGACGCCGAGCGTCGTGCCGAGGACCACTGACAGCAGCGTGGCGAGGAAGGCGATCAGCAGGGAGATGCGGGCGCCGTAGACGATGCGGCTGAAGATGTCGCGGCCGTTGACCGGCTCGACGCCGAACAGGTGGTCCCAGCCGATCCCGGTGCCGTCCTTCGGCGCCAGCGTCTCGGAGCTGATGAGGTCCTGGTTGAAGTCGTTCGGGGGATGCCCGAGCCAGCCGACGATCAGCGGGGCGAAGATGGCCACCAGGATCAGGAAGATCACCACGCCGCCGCCGGTCAGCGCCACCTTGTCGCGCTTCAGGCGCATCCAGGCGATCTGGCCGAGGGATCGGCCCTGAATCACCTTGGCCTGGGAGCCTCCAAGCACGGCTTCCGGCGCGGCCTCGAGCTCCGTGCCGGAGACGTCGAGCGGTGCGGTCATAGTGTCGGCCCCCTGGATCCCAGACGACGTTGTCCGTCTGACGCGTCGCCCGCCACCGGTGGCCGGCGAGCGTCGTCCATTTTCAGGCAGGCCGCGTGTACGGCCCCCGGACGCAGAATCTACGTGCTGAGCTGCACTGACCAGTACCTGAGCGCGCTATGTGGCTCAACTGTGATTCATGCGAAATTCATTCGTGTTGATCTTGGATGGTATGTCCGGGGCTTGTTCTGGTTGTGTACCGGAACCGTGACACGCCGCAGGAACCGTTGCGGCACAGGGCACGCGGCGCCGGACGGCGATCTCCAGGCCGCCCCTGGGGCCGCGGATCATGGCGGCGACCTCGCCGGGGCGATCATATCCAGGGGACCGGAGGCCCAATCGGCCGATCTTGAAGACCGAGAGGTCGTTATCCGAACGTAACCCGCCCCGACGCCGTATCTGCTCGTGATGGCGCACGCCGGACGGCAGGCAAGGAGCATCGATGATCGGCACTCCCAGGGGACACCGGACCATGTCATGTGAACTTCCGAGCGACCGGGCGATCGTCGCCAAGGCCCGGGACATGGTGCGGCGGACGCTCACGAGCTGGGGCCTGCCCGATCTCATGGACGACGCGGTCCTCATGGTGAGCGAACTGGTGAGCAACGCCATCGCCCACGGCGCTCCCCCGATACGGCTGTCGCTGCGCGCCGGGGATGGAGCGCTCCGGGGAGAGGTGAGCGACCACGGCGCGGGACGGCCGCGCCTGCTGAACCTCGGGCGGAACGTCGACCACGGCCGTGGGCTGATGATCGTGGAGGCCCTCGCCGACCAGTGGGGGGTCCTCCCCGGCCCGGAGCCGGCGGGCAAGAGCGTGTGGTTCGTCCGGCGCACCGAGGGTCAGGCGCGCGGAGACGCTAGCTGATGCCCCGGCGCTTGAGGATCTCCTCGATGTCGGAGAGGTCGTCGTCGGCGGGAGCGGCGGACTTCGGCGGCAAAGGCCGGCGGTTCGGCTTGGTGGGAGCGGCGGCACCCTGGGCGGCGGCACCCTGGGCCGTGCCGGGAGCGGCCTGCCCGGCCGGGGCCTGCGGCGCCGCGGCGCCCCCGCGCCTCCTGCGCAGCACGCCCGAGACCATGAACAGCACCACCGACAGGCCGGCCACGGCGACACCCGCCCAGACCGTCGGCGAGAAGACCAGGCCCGTGAAGAAGCCCACCACGGCCGTGCCGACCTTCCAGGCGGCCGGCAGCGCGCCGGTGAGGTAGGCCGCGATCGGGATCAGCGACCAGGCGGCGACCCGCAGGCCCGCGGCCGCGCCCCTCCTTCGGAACGCCAGGAAGCCGAGCACCAGCCCGATCGCTGTCAGCCCGGCGCACAGTGGGAACCAGGCGATCTGGTCGAAGGACATAACGGCTCGCCCCCTTTGTCATGGCTTACCGTTCCATCCTGGCACGCGATGGAGCCGGGGCCCCTCCTCCCCAAGGATGGCCCGTCCCCTACCTGGAGGAGGGGCGACCCCCTAGGGGATGACGATCACGTCAGGTGACGGGGCCCTCGGACAGCACGAGGCTCCGGAGCGCCGCCACGTCGACCTGCTTGAGCGACTCGACGACCAGGCGCCGGGGCGCCGGCGGGATGGCCAGCACGCTCGGGACCGCCACGACCGCGCACCCCGCCGCGGTGCCCGCCGCGACGCCGTTCGGCGAGTCCTCAAGGACGGCGCAGCGTGCCGGGTCGACGCCGAGCAGGCGCGCGGCCAGCAGGTAGGGCTCCGGGTCGGGCTTGAAGTGCCGGACGTCGTCGCCGGTGACCACGATGTCGAAGTTGTCACGCCCGATGCCGCCGAGCACGGCGTCGGCCATCAGCCGGGTGGAGGAGGTGACGAGGCCCACGGGCACATCGCAGGCGCGCACCTCGGCCAGCAGCTCGGCCGCTCCCGGCATGACCTCGAAACCGTCGGCGAGCAGGCCGAGAATGCCGTCGAGCATCCAGCTCTCGATCTCGGCGGGATCACGGCCGGATCCGCTCGCCTGGAGCATGTAGGCGACGGTCGCCGGCATGGAGCCGCCGACCAGGTTCTCCTGGTCGGCGGTGGTCCACCCCGCGCCAAGTCGCCGCATGACCTGTGACTCCGCCTGGAACCAGAGCTTCTCGGTGTCGACGAGAGTCCCGTCCATGTCGAAGAAAACCGCGTCCACGCAACCCCCTGATAACGCGTGCAATACCCCCAAAACCGTACCGTCTTGGCGCGCGAGGTCAGACGTTGAAGTAGCTGGCCTCGGGGTGATGCACGATCAGGGCCGAGGTCGCCTGCTCGGGATGCAACTGGAACTCCTCCGACAACGACACCCCGATCCGCTCAGGACCCAGCAACTCGAACAACTGAACCTGATCCTCCAGATTCGGGCACGCCGGATACCCGAAGGAG
>NZ_JBFBIK010000038.1:0-62440 GCF_040685555.1 Sphaerisporangium sp. NPDC088356 | reverse complement strand
GCCATATTTCGTGTTATTGGCGATCTGTACGGCTGCCCGTCGCCACCATGCGCAGGTAGCCCTCCGCCTCCGAGGCCGTGAGCCGCTCGGCCGGGTCCTTGCGGAGCAGGCCCATGAGGACGGGGCCCATCGGCCCCGCCAGGCGCAGTGGCGCGGGCGGGTCGTGCATGACCGCGCCCAGCGTCGCGAGCGGGTTGCCCCGCTGGAACGGCGAGCGCCCCTCCGCCGCGACGTACAGCGTCACGCCGAGCGACCACAGGTCCGAGGCCCGCGACGCCTGGCCGCCTGCGGCCCGCTCCGGCGCGATGAACGCCGGGGTGCCGATGAGCGTGCCCGTACGGGTGACGGGGGAGTCGTCGTCCAGGGTGGCGATGCCGAAGTCGGTGAGCACGGCCCGGCCGCTCTCGTGGGCGAGCAGGACGTTGTCGGGCTTGACGTCCCGGTGCAGCACTCCGGCCTGATGGGCCGCGCGCAGAGCCGCGAGCACCTGCAGGCCGATCTCCGCGACGCGGGCGGGCGGAAGCGGTCCCTGGTCGCGGACCACGGCGCCCAGCGTCTCGGACGGCACGAGCTGCATCACGATCCACGGGTGCCCGCTCTCCTCGAACACGTCGTAGACGGTGGCGACACCGGGGTGGCTCACCCGTCCCGCGGCGCGTGCCTCCCGGAAGGTACGCAATGAGAAGATCTCGCGTTCTGGGCCGGTGAGCTCCGGAGGCGCGATCAGCTCCTTGACGGCGATCTCGCGGCCGAGTATCTCGTCATGGGCCCGCCAGACGGTGCCCATCCCACCTCGGCCGATCAGTTCAAGCAGACGGTAACGGTCTGCCACGACTCGGTCTGTGACCTGGGAGGAATCCGGCATGTGAGGCCAGCTACCCCAATTGTCGGGTCACATGCGCCCATATTCAGGATGGGCGGAAACTCTTCGCAAACCTATCGAAATAGGCAGATTCTTCTTCCCAGTCGTCCTGGACGGTGTGCAGATAGATCGCGACCTGCCGCCCGTCCGCCGTGGTGAACAGCCGGTCGAAGACGTGGAAACGGGCGGCCCCCTGCTTCCAGCTGAACTCCCAGTCGGCGGCCGGCCGCCCCTTGAAGGTCATGGACCGCAGGGCCAGCAGCTCGTAGCCGGGGAGGTTGCCCTTGGCCAGGGCCTGCTTCTCGACGTCACGCAGGGCGGTGAGCGGATCGCCGTCGGTCCAGGCCGTCAGGTCGACCAGCAGGTAGCTGCGCGAGCCGGGAGGCCGGAACCACACGCGGGCCTGCTTCCGGTTGTACGACGCCCAGTCGTCCGGCAGGGCCAGGGAGAAGCCCAGGGGGTCGATGTGGGTGCCCCAGCCACCCGGAAGCGCGGGGACGGGGGTGCGCGAGGGGGGCGGGGAGGGCGGGGAGCTCGTCGGCACGGCGGCCGACGAGGTGACCGTGGGAGACGAGATCGGCGTGGAGGGCCCGGCGGCGGTGCCCGCGAGCTCGTGGTAGCCGTACCAGCCTGCCACGGCGATCACGGCCAGGAGCAGCAGCGGCAGGCCCACGACCAGCGCCGGCCGGGACCCCGGCGAGCGACGGCGCCGCGCCCGCCCCGGGGGCCCGGCCGCCACCCGGCGTAACGCCTCGGCCGCGTCGGCGGCGGTGATGCGGTCTTCGGGCTCCTTGCGCAGCAGCCCCTGGATCACGGGGCCGAGCGGCCCGGCGAGCCGCGTGGGCTCGGGCTGCTCGTTGAGCACGGCCGCCATCGTGGGCACGGCCGCGCCCTTGTCGAAGGGCGGCCGGCCCTCCACGGCGGCGTACAGCGTCGCGCCGAGGGACCACAGGTCGGACTGCGGGATGGCAGGATGGCCGCGCAGCCGCTCGGGCGGCATGAACGCCGGGGTGCCCGAGAGGCTGCCGGTCGTGGTGAGAGCCGTCTCCTCGGGCATCGTGGCGATGCCGAAGTCGGTCAGCACCACCCGGCCGTCGTCGGTCAGCAGGACGTTCTCGGGCTTCACGTCACGGTGGAGGACCCCGGCGGCGTGCGCCGCGCGGAGCGCGCCGAGGATCTGGGTGCCGATGTCGGCGACCGAGCGGGGATCAAGGGGACCGCCCGTGCGCAGGACCTCGCCCAGGGAACGGGACCGGACCAGCTGCATGACGATCCAGGGACGGCCGTCCTCCTCGATGACGTCGTGGACGACGACCACCGAGGGATGGTCGAGGCGCCCGGCAGCTCGCGCCTCGCGGATGGTGCGGCGGTTGAAGGCCACGCGGTCGTCCTCGCTGATCGCGCGGTAGAGCACCTCCTTGACCGCGACCGGCCGGTCGAGAAGCTCGTCGTGGGCCAGCCAGACCACGCCCATACCGCCACGGCCGATCGCCTCCAGCAGGTGATACCTGCCGGCGACCCGGCGCTGCGTCTCCGCGGTCACGTCGCCCCGCCCCTCCTTCGCCCGTTCCCGCATCGTCCCATAGCCGGGGCTTGACTGGAGCGTGACCTTTACTTGGCGGGCTTGAAGGTCGCGGCGAGGGTGTCGAAGAGCTTTTTCTTCTTCTTCCAGTCTTCGTCCTGGGTCTTGAAGAGCAGCGCGTAGCCGTTGTTCTTGTCGGTGACGAAGCCGCGGTCGATCACGCGCGACCGGAACCGGCCGTCGCCGAAGGTGAACTCCCAGTCGGCAGCGGTCTTCCAGTAGTCCTTGACCTCTCTGATGGCGACCAGGTTGTAGCCGGGGAAGTTCCGGCTCATGCCCGGCACGTCGCGCCGCCAGACTTTCAGGGCGTCCGACTCCGGGGTGGAGGTGTGGTGGACCTCCAGGTAGGTGTGCGTGTCCCCGCGGAAGCGGACCTCGCCGTTGCCCCTCCCGTCCACGCGCCATCCCTTCGGCAGCGCGAGGGAGAACCCGCTGGAGTGCTTGTAGTCGTGCCAGCCCTTCGGGACGTCCCCGGGGCCAATGGCGGTCGGCTTGGGGCTGGACGACGGCTTCGCCGTCTCGGTCGGCGAAGGGGAAGAGGAGGCCGACGGCGCGGGGGAGGCGCCCGAGGACGGCGCCGCCGAGCCGCCGGTGCCGGAAGGAGCCGTCGCCGGCGTCGAGGCGTGCCCGCCGGTCGCCGACGCGCCGCCGGAGGGCGTGTCGGCATTCCGCACGCCCAGCCACAGGGCGATGCCCGCCACGACCACGACCACGGGAACGGCCAGCAGCACGATGCGCGGCATGGGCACCCGGCGGCGTCCGGAGTCGCCGCCCTCGTCGTCGCCGGGCGACATGGGGATCAGCGCCGGCTCCACCGAGGTGGCGGCGGGCCCCACCGAGGTCGACTCCGCAGTGAAGGCGCCGGGGCCGTCCGACGCCGCGGACGGGGCGTAGGGCCGCTTCCGCGTCTCCGGTCGCGTCTCCGCCTCGCCGCTTCTCGGCTGCCTCGGGATCCGCGTCGGCCGGTGCGCCTCGTACGGGTCGGGGGCCGCCACGGACGCGGCGGACGGCCGGGCACGCTCCTCGGCCGGCTCCACCGGCCGCGCGGACGCCGGCGGCTTCACGGGCTGTACGGGCGCGGAGGGCTTCTCGGAGGCGGGGGTCGCCCGAGCCAGGGACGCGGCCTCCTCGGCCTCGTGGACCTCCTCGGCGGGGGCCTCAAGCCGATCGACGGCCTCCTGCGCGTGGACGGCGTCCTGTTCCTGGCCGGCGCCCTGCTCGCGGGCCAGGCCCTGCCCGGCGGCCCCGGCGAGCTCGCGGGGCTCATCCGGCTCGGCGGGCGTGCCGGACGGCGGGGCGCCCGCGCCCGGCGTCGCGGCGTCGCGGCGCGGCTCCGCCCGCTTGGACGCGGGAGTCTCCTCGAATGCGGGAGCCCCCTTCGGCTCGGGCGTCTCCGTGGACGCCGGAGGCTGCTTGGCGGCCGGGGCCTGCTTGAGCGACTGCATCTGCCCCAGTGCCTCGGCCCGCTCGCGTGCGTCCGCGGGGGCCGGGGGCCGCCCGTCGGCCTCGCCGCGACCGTACGGGGTCCTGGGCGCGGGGACCTCCGCCGCCGGCGCGTCCGCCGCGCCCGGCCGGGGAGCCTCGGGCCGCTGATTCGGCCGGGCGCTCTCGCGGGGCTGCCTCGGCTCCTTCGGCTGCTTGCGCGGAGGGCTGGTCGCGGGCATGGGGAGCGGGGTCGCCGGCAGCGTGCGCTGGCTGGTCATGGGGGCCGAGGAACGGTCCTCGGCGATGCTCCGCAGCATGCGTTCGGCCTGGTCGGCGGTCAGTCGCTCGGAGGGGTTCTTCTCCAGCAGGCCCGTCAGGACGGCGCCGAGGCGCCCGGCGCGCAGGGCGGGCTCGGGCTCGTCGTTGAGCACGGCGTGCATGGTCGCCATCGCCATGCCCTTGTCGTGCGGCGGCCGGCCCTCGACGGCGGCGTACAGCGTGGCGCCGAGCGACCACAGGTCGGACTCGCGCTGGGCGGATTGTCCCCGGAGCCGTTCGGGGGCGATGAACGCGGGCGTGCCGACGAGCCCGGTGCGGGTCATCGTCGTGTCGGTCTCCATGCGGGCGATGCCGAAGTCGGTCAGCACCACCCGGCCGTCATCGGTGAGGAGCACGTTCTCCGGCTTGACGTCGCGGTGCAGCACCCCGGCGGCGTGGGCGTGGCGCAGCGCCTCCAGGATCTGGAGCCCGATCTCGGCCGCCATGCGCATCGGCATCGGCCCGTCGTCGCGCATCACCTGCCCGAGGGACCGGGAGTCGACCAGCTGCATGACGATCCACGGGCGGCCGTTCTCCTCGATGACGTCGTGCACCACGACGACGTTCGGGTGCGACAGCCGCCCCGCCGCCCGCGCCTCGCGCAAGGTGCGGCGGTTGAGCTCGGCCACCTCGTCGTCCTGCGGGTCACCGGGATAACGGACTTCCTTGACGGCGACGGCGCGATCGAGCAGCTCATCGTGGGCGCGCCACACGATGCCCATGCCACCGCGGCCTATCGCCTCCAGTAGCTGGTAGCGGTTGGCCACGCGGCGCCCCTGCTGCGGTCCACCCGGCCGTGCTTCCGACATCACCCGCCGCTACCCCCTTCCAGGCGAATGAATCGTCCCACAGAGGTGCGCACGTGCAAACGCGGCCTCGGGCATGCCGTCCCGGTATCTGAGATCCGGCGTCCACCAGGTGGCGCCCGCCTGATAACCTCAGTGCCATGACTTGCTGTTTCATGTTCATCCGGCCCGGTTGCGGGAGGGCCGGTCGCCGTCACATGATCTAGCGGCCAACCGGAGCCGGCAGAGGGCGGAGACGAGGGCGTCTCTGCCTTTTCGTCGTTCCAGACCCCCGCCGGCTCGCGGCCGTCGCGGCCGGCGCCCACAGAGGGAGCCGACATGTCATCCACCGGCCAGCCGGGCACGCACACGGTACGGATCGGGAGCGTCACCGTGGGGGACGGCCCTGCGGTCGTCGTGGTGGGCGTGGCCGATCCCGGGACGGAAGCCGGCGTGCGGTGGCTGAGCCTGCGCGGCGATCATGAGGCGACCACGGACGGGCAGGGCCATGGAGCCGGCGCGATCACCGAGGCGAGAGCCGGGTGGGAAGGGCCGCTGCTGGTCGAGCCGGCCTCGGCCGGTGACCTTCCCGCGATCGCGGAGCACGCCGACGGGGTGGTGGCCGGGACGCACGACCTGCCGCTCGTACGGGCGGCGGCGAGGCTCGGCCTTCCGGTCGTCCTGTGGCGGGGCCCGGAGACCTCCCTGGAGGACTGGCTGGACCTCGCGGACCACTGCGCGGCCGAGGGCGACCAGGGCGTGATCCTTTGCGAGGGGGGCCGCAGGGATCCGGCCGACCTGGCACTCCTGCGGGCCGCGAGGCCGAGGTCGGGACGCCCGGTGCTCGCGGCGCCCGGCGAGGACGCGGGGCTGGCGGGCGCGGCGGTGGCCGCGGGAGCCGACGGCCTGTGGCTGGCCCCGGACGCCTCCCCGCAGACCGTCGCGGCCGCGCGCGAGGCCGTGACCGTGATCGGCGCGCTCGTACGCCAGGAGGCCCCCGCGACACTGGAGGCGGCGCGGGGCGCCATCGACCGCGTCGACGCGGCGCTCGCGGTGCTGCTGGAGCGCAGGGCGGCCCTGGCGGGCACCGTGCAGAGGCTCAAGCCCGTCGGCGGGTTCGCCGGGCGGGACATGGAACGCGAGCGCCGCCTGGTCGCCGCGATGGCCCGCCGGGCGCCCCTTCTCGGGGAGGCGCGGCTCGCGCCCATCATGAACGCCGTCATCGAAAGCGGCCTGCACCTCGCCGAAGAGCTCAGGGGCGACACGCGCGACGATGGGCGGGAACCGGCGCAGGAGGGCGCGCGGCGCGACCAGGCGCTCGCCGGCCGGAGCCCGGATCACGATTGAGACCGGTGGGCCGGGTGTGCCGCGAGAGGGTGCCGGCACGGCGTAGGCTCTCATCCGCCGCACCGGATTTAGGGGAGAGGGACGGCCCGCATGGCTGATTCGTTTGTGCATCTGCACGTTCACACCGAGTACTCCATGCTCGACGGTGCGGCGCGGTTGAAGCAGATGTTCAAACAGGTCGGCGATCTCGGGATGCCCGCCATCGCGATCACCGACCACGGCAACATGCACGGCGCCTACGACTTCTACCGGCAGGCCACCGGGGCCGGCATCAAGCCGATCATCGGCATCGAGGCCTATGTCGCCCCGGCGTCCCGCCACCAGAAGAAGCCGGTGCTGTGGGGCGAGCCGCACCAGAAGCGCGACGACGTGTCGGCGGGTGGCTACTACACCCACATGACCATCTGGGCGAAGAACGCCAAGGGCCTGAGCAACCTGATGAAGCTCTCCTCGCGCGCCTACACCGAGGGCTTCGTCCGCAAGTGGGCCCGCATGGACGCCGAGCTGCTCGCCGAGCACTCCGAGGGTCTGATGGCCACCACCGGCTGCCCGTCGGGCGAGGTGCAGACGCGCCTGCGCCTCGGGCAGTACGACGAGGCGCTCGCGGCGGCGGCCCGGTTCCAGGATCTGTTCGGCAAGGAGAACTACTACCTCGAGATCATGGACCACGGGCTCGACATCGAGCGCCGGGTCCGCGAGGGCCTCACCCGCATCTCGGCGGAGCTCGGCATCCCGCCGCTGGTCACCAACGACTCGCACTACACCTACGAGTCCGACTCGACCTCCCACGACGCGCTCCTGTGCATCCAGACCGGCAAGCAGCTCGCCGACCCCGACCGGTTCCGCTTCGACGGCAGCGGCTACTACATCAAGAACGCCGACGAGATGCGGGCGGTCGACTCCTCCGACCTGTGGGCCGAGGGCTGCCGCAACACGCTGCTGGTCGCCGAGAAGGTCGACCCGAGCGGCATGTTCGGTTTCAAGAACCTCATGCCGACCTTCCCGCTGCCCGAGGGGGAGACCGAGGAGGGCTGGTTCCGCAAGGAGATCGCCCGGGGCATGGCGCGCCGGTTCCCCGAGGGCATCGACGAGGAGCACCAGCGCCAGATCGACTTCGAGATGGGCGTCATCCTCCAGATGGGGTTCCCGTCCTACTTCCTCGTGGTCGCCGACTTCATCATGTGGGCCAAGAACAACGGCATCCGGGTGGGTCCCGGCCGTGGCTCGGCGGCGGGCTCGCTCGCCGCGTACGCGCTGGGCATCACCGACCTCGACCCCCTGCCGCACGGCCTGATCTTCGAGCGGTTCCTCAACCCCGACCGCGTCTCCATGCCCGACGTCGACATCGACTTCGACGAACGTCGCCGGGCCGACGTCATCAGGTACGTCACAGAGAAGTACGGCGCCGACAAGGTCGCCATGATCGCCACCTTCGGCACCATCAAGGCGAAGGCCGCCATCAAGGACGCCGCGCGCGTCCTCGGCTATCCCTACGCCCTCGGCGACAAGGTGTCCAAGGCCTTCCCGCCCGCGGTGATGGGCAAGGACATCCCGCTCTCCGGCATCTTCGACAAGGAGCACCCGCGTTTCGGCGAGGCGGGCGAGCTGCGCAAGCTGTACGAGGAGGACGTCGACGTCAAGGCGGCGATGGACCTCGGCAAGGGCCTGGAGGGCCTGATCCGCCAGACCGGCGTGCACGCCGCGGGCGTCATCATGTCGGCGGACGTGCTGACCGACTACATCCCGATCATGCGCCGCGACTCCGACGGCGCGATCATCACGCAGTTCGACTACCCGACCTGCGAGACGCTCGGCCTGCTCAAGATGGACTTCCTGGGCCTGCGCAACCTGACGATCATCGACGACTGCCTGAAGATGATCCAGGCCAACACCGGCAACCTGATCGACCTGCTGGACCTGCCGCTGGACGACCCGAAGACCTACGAGCTCCTCGGCCGGGGCGACACCCTGGGCGTGTTCCAGCTGGACGGCGGCGGCATGCGGTCGCTGCTGCGGCTGATGAAGCCCGACAACTTCGAGGACATCTCCGCCGTCGGCGCGCTCTACCGCCCGGGGCCCATGGGCGCGAACTCCCACACCAACTACGCGCTGCGGAAGAACGGCCAGCAGGAGATCACCCCGATCCACCCGGAGTTCAAGGAGTCGCTGGAGGAGATCCTCGGCACCACCCACGGCCTGATCGTGTACCAGGAGCAGGTCATGGCCATCGCGCAGAAGGTCGCCGGGTTCTCGCTCGGCAAAGCGGACCTTCTGCGCCGCGCGATGGGCAAGAAGAAGAAGGCCGAGCTGGACAAGCAGTTCGAGTCCTTCGAGCAGGGCATGAAGGACAACGGCTACTCCGACGTCGCGATCAAGACGCTCTGGGACATCCTTCTCCCGTTCTCCGACTACGCCTTCAACAAGGCCCACAGCGCCGCCTACGGCCTGGTGTCCTACTGGACCGCCTACCTCAAGGCCAACTACCCCGCCGAGTACATGGCCGCGCTGCTGACCTCGGTCAAGGACGACAAGGACAAGTCGGCCCTCTACCTCAACGAGTGCCGCCGCATGGGCATCAAGGTCCTCCCGCCGGATGTCAACGACTCCGACTTCGACTTCACCCCGCGCGACACGGACATCCGGTTCGGCCTGTCGGCCATCCGCAATGTCGGCGGCAACGTGGTCGACGGCATCATCTCCGCGCGCAAGGAGAAGAGCCGCTTCACCGACTTCAAGGACTTCCTGCGCAAGGTGCCCGCGATCGTCTGCAACAAGCGGGTCATCGAGTCGCTGATCAAGGCCGGCGCCTTCGACTCGATGGGCCACGTCCGCAAGGGCCTGGTCATGGTGCACGAGCAGGCCGTCGACGCGATCATCGACATCAAGAAGAACGAGGCCATCGGCCAGGACTCGCTGTTCGGGGCGATCGACGGCGCCGAGGACCAGACCTTCGACGTGCAGATCCCGCCCGGCGAGTGGGACAAGTCGACCCTGCTGGTCTTCGAGCGCGAGATGCTCGGCCTGTACGTCTCCGACCACCCGCTGTTCGGGGTCGAGCACATCCTCTCGGGCGGCGCCGACTGCTCGATCGCCGCCTTGCAGGCCGAGGAGCGCCCTGACGGTCAGGTCGTCACGGTCGGCGGCATCCTCACCGGCCTGCAGCGCAAGGTCACCAAGAAGGGCGACACCTGGGTGCTGACCACCCTGGAGGACCTCGAAGGCGCCATCGAGGTCATGATCTTCCCGTCGGCCTACCAGCTCTGCGCCACCGTGCTCGCCGAGGACGCCATCGTCTTCGTCAAGGGCCGGCTGGACAAGCGTGAGGACGTCGCCAAGATCGTCGCGATGGAGGTGACCGCGCCCGACCTGTCGGTGGAGTCGGGCGGCCCGCTGGTGGTCAGCCTCGCGCTGACGCGGTGCACGCCCCCGGTGATCGGCCGCCTGAAGGAGGTGCTGAGCACCCACCGGGGCAAGACCGAGGTCCATCTCCAGCTGCACAACGGCCCGAAGACCACCGTCATGCGCCTCGACGACCGGCTCAGGGTGACGCCGTCGCCCGCCCTCATGGGCGACCTCAAGCAGCTCCTCGGCCCCGCCTGCGTCGGAGCCTGACATCCCCTGTGGGGGGTGAGGTCACCAGGCCTCCCGGCTTCGTGCGGGCCGGTCCGGCGCCCATCGTTCCTCAACGCCCCCCGGCCAGGGCTCCCGGTACTCCCTCACCCGGCGCCGCGGGGCCCACGGGTCCTCCTCCGGCCTGATCCAGAAGGGGTCCCACCCGTCCTCGTCGGCGGACCGGCGCGAATGGCGGCGGAGCCGGCGTTCCCGCCCCTCGCCCTCCTCTCCGGCCTCCAGCCGGGGGTCGAGGAGCTGGTCCTCGGGCTTCAGCCCCGGAGTCGAGCCGCCCCCGAACCGCCCCATGTCGGGCGCCGTGAACGAGGTCGCCGGGATGTAGCGCAGCGCCGCGTCCATCGACTCGACCCAGATGGGCCCGGGCAGGGAGGCCCCCTGGACGCCGCCGTAGGACTGGCCGCCGATCTCCACATCGGTCAGCGGGTACTTGTAGGCGCCCCTGATGTCGCCGACGCTGACGGCCGCGGCCAGGTCCGGGGTGTAGCCGGCGAACCAGGCCGAGGTGTAGCCGTTGTTGGTGCCCGTCTTGCCCGCGGCGGGCCTGCCGATGCTCTGCCCCTTCATCGTGCCCCTGGTGAAGACCCCGGACAGGATGTGGTTGACGGCGTCGGCGACCTCCTGCTCGATGGCGTCCGTGCAGCTGGGCGAGATCGCCGTGCGCCTGCCGCGCCGCTCGGAGATCTCCAGGATGGCCATTGGGCGGCAGTAGCGGCCACGGGCGCCGAACGCCGCGAAGGCGGCCGCCACCGTCACCGGGTCCATCTCGTTCACCCCGAGGGTGAAGGTCGGCACCTCCTTGAGCGGCTTGCCGTCCGCCCTGACGATGCCCAGCGACCTGGCCGTGCGCACCACGTCACACAGCCCTACATCGCGCTCCAGCATCATGTAGAAGATGTTGACCGACTGCCACGTGCCGGTGGACAGGCTGTGCGGGCCGCCTTTCCCCTCGCCGCCGGCGTTGTGGACCACCGAGTCGGGGTCGTTGACCTTCTTCCCCTGGCAGTTCTTGTACCCAGAGGAGGGGACGAAGCTGCCGGGGGTGTCGAAGCCCTGGTCGAACCGCCAGCCCTTCGCCAGGGCCGTGGCCAGCGTGAACGCCTTGAACGTCGACCCCGCCTGGAACCCCTGCCCGCCGCCGTGCGCGGTGTCGGCGGGCAGGTTGTAGGTGGTCTTGGGGCCGTCGTTCCTGTCGCCGGGGTTGATCCCGTACTGCTTGCTCGCGGCCAGGGCGCGGATCCGTCCCGTGCCCGGCTCCACCATCGCCTCGGCGGCCACGTCGTTGTCCTTGGCGTGCACGTGCGCGGAGATGGCCTTCTCGGCGGCGCGCTGCGCGGTGCGGTCGAGGGTGGTCCTGATCACCAGGCCGTCGCGGTACAGGCGGCGCTCGCGCTCGGCCCGGGTCTGCCCGAAGGCGCGGTTGGTCGCGATCTCCTTCTGCACGTACAGGCAGAAGAACGGGAACTCGCTCTCCGAGCACCCGCCGGGCTCGGGCCGCAGGTTCAGGGCCAGCGGTGCGGCCTTCGCCGCGTCGGCCCTCACCTGCGGGATCATCCCGAGCTGCGCCATGCGGTCGAGCACGAGGTCACGGCGTTCCAGCAGCCGCCTCTGGTGCACCTCGCCGAGCGTCGGGTCGGTGAAGTACGGCGTGCGCACGGCCCCCGCCAGGGTGGCGGCCTGGGCCGGGGTCAGCGCGGCGGCGGAGGTGCCGAAGAACCGCTGCGCCGCGGCCTGCACGCCGAACGCGCCCCCGCCGAAGTAGGCGATGTTGAGGTACCGCACGAGGATCTGGTCCTTGGTGTACTTCTTCTCCAGCCCCATGGCGTACCGCAGTTCCTGGAGCTTCCTGCGGATGCTGGGGGCGCGGGCCATGTCCCGCTCGTTCTCCGAGTGGGCGTTCTGCAGCAGGATGTTCTTCACCAGCTGCTGCGTCAGCGAGGACCCGCCCTGCCGGATGCTGCCCGCCTTGGTGTTGGCGATGATGGCCCGCAGGGTGCCCTTGAGGTCGAGGCCCGCGTGCTCGTAGAACCGCGAGTCCTCGATGGCGACCATCGCCTTGAGCATGATGGGCGCGATCTTGCTGATGTCGACCGACTGCCGGTTCTGGACGTAGAACTGGGCGAACTGCTTGCCGTCCTTGTCGAGCAGCCGGGTGCGCTCGGGCAGCGGGGCCTCGCGCAGCATGGCGGGCACCTCGAAGAAGTCGTGCGCGGCGCTCCGCGTGAGGATGCCCGCGCCGCCGACCGCCGGGAGCGCGACGGCCGCGGCCAGCAACCCGCCGGCCACGCCCGCGACGCCGAGCGCCGCGATGCTCACCGCCACCGGACGCTCCCGGGTGCGGCGCCGCGTGGACTCGCCGCCGGGTGTTCGGCGGCCGTCGGATCCCGAGGTCACGGGGATAGAAGTGCGACCGAGGGAACGTCGGCAAACGCCCTACCGGGGAATCTTTACGCTTCCCGGTTGATCTTCAACCCAAGTGAGGTGAACTGGTCGAAAACACGGTGATACCCGCGCTCGATGTGGTGGACGCCCCGCAGCGTCGAGGTGCCCTCGGCGACGGCCGCGGCCAGCACCCCGGAGAACCCGGCGCGGATGTCGGGCAGGGTGACGTCGGCGCCCCGGAGCTTGGAGACGCCCCTGACGACCGCGGAGTGCCTGGCGTTGGTGTCGTGGTAGCGGCACGCGGGCCCACCCAGGCACACGTCGAAGATCTCGATCTCGCAGCCCATCTTCTGCAGGGCGGGCACATAGACGAGCCGGTTCTCAAAGACGGTCTCGTGCAGGACCGACATGCCCTCGGCCTGCGTGAACAGCACCATCAGCGGCGTCTGCCAGTCGGTCATGAAGCCGGGGTGGGTGTCGGTCTGCACGGCGGCGGCCCGCAGGCCGTTCGGCGCGGAGGCGGTCAGCCAGTCGTCGGTGATGTCGAACGTCGCGCCCATGCGGGCGAGGGTCGTGATGGCGGTGACGAGCCGGTCCTGCGGGCAGCCGTGCACGCGGACCTCGCCGCCGGTGATGAGGCCGGCCACGAGGTAGGAGAAGGCCTCGATGCGGTCGCCCGCGAGCCAGGTGGACGCGCCGCGCAGGCGCTCGACGCCCTCGATGACGATGCGGCGGTCGGGGCTGAGCTCGATGCGTGCGCCCATGCGCTGCAGGAACAGCGCCAGCTCGACCACCTCGGGTTCGGTGGCCGCGCCCTTGATGACCGTCTTGCCCTCGGCGAGGACGGCCGACAGCAGGATCGTCTCCGTCGCGCCGACGCTGGGATAGGGCAGCTCGACGCGAGTGCCGCGCAGCCGGGTGGCCTTGGCGAAGATGCCCGTGTCGCGCACCTCGACCTCGGCGCCCATCGCCCGGAGCGCCTCGACGTGGAAGTTGACCGGCCGCCGCCCGATGGGGTCGCCGCCGACGAGCGGGACGTACGCCTCACCGGCCAGATGCAGCAGCGGGCCGAGCATCAGGATCGGGATGCGGTTGAGCCCGGTGAAGGCCTCCGGCACCCGGGGCCTGATCTCGGGGCCGCGCTCCAGGGTGATCTCACCCCCGTTGATGTCGACCTCGATGCCGAGCGCCTCCAGCATGGCGGCCGTGATGCCCACCTCGCCCACCTCGGGGGCGTTGTGCAGCGTGCTCGGGCCGATGCCGAGCATCGCGGCCACCATGTGCTTGGACACCGCGTTCTTCGAACCGCGTACTTCGACGTCCCCCCGCAGAGGTCCGGACGACTCGATCAGCCATACCTCTTCGCTCACGGGGGACAGCCTAACGGGGGCCCGGGCGTGCCAGGAGGCGCGGTGGCGGGGCTTACCTCGATAGCATGTGCGGATCCGTACGCTGGTACAGGGACGCGTGACAGGCGAGGTGATCGGGTGCGGCATCTGCGGGACTTCGGGCTGACGGTGGTCGTGCTCGCCCTCATGGGCGTGGCGGCGGGATTCTGCTGGTCGGCGCTCGCCCCCCGCACGCCGTACGTCATCACCAAGACCGGCCCGGAGCTGACCGACCCCACCACCCAGTCCCTGATCGCGGCCGACGGCTGGTTCGTGGTCGTGACGGGCGTCGCGGGGCTGGTCTGCGGTGTCGTGGCGTACGTGCTCGCGCGCAAGGGGCGCCCGATCGCGCTGCTGGCCGGGCTCGCGGTGGGCGGCCTGCTCGCGGGCTTCCTCGCGCTCAGCGTCGGCACGTCCCTGGGCGGCTCGATGGTCCAGGCGGCGGCGCCGCGCTCGGCCGGCATCGGGTCCACGGTCGACGTGCTCGGCGTCACGGCGCGCGGCGTGCTGCTGAGCTGGGCGCTGGTCGCGGTAGTGATCTTCGGCATCCTGGAGTCCGTCGACGGCCGCGACACGCCGGAGCCGGCGACCGGCGCGGGCGGCGTCGGCGAAGAGCGCGACGGGGGCCGCTAGCGCGATCCCGCGTCCGCCCCGGCCGGCGGCCGGGCGTGGTCCCGCGTGTGCCGGGCTAGCGGCCGAGCGCGGGGCGTCTCGCCCCATGGCCGGTCGCCCGCTCGAACGCGTGCGCGGCCTTGAGCACCGTGAGGTCGTCCCACGGCCGCCCGACGATCTGCACGCCGACGGGCAGGCCGCCCGGGGTGAACCCGCACGGCACCGAGGCCGCGGGGGCGTGCAGGACGCTGATCCAGTACGCCGACCGCATCCACGCCAGGTAGTCGGGCATCGGCGTGCCCGCCACCTCGGTGACGTACGGCTGGTCGACCGGGAAGGGCGGCACCTGGCTGACCGGGGCGATCAGGATGTCGTGGTCGTCGAAGAAGGCGTTCACACGCTGGAACAGGCGGCTGCGCAGGCGCTCGGCGCGTGCCAGGTCGGCGCCGGTGACCTCGCGTCCGCGCTCGATGTTCCAGGCGACGTTCGGGCCGACCTGATCGGCGGGGAGGTCGCCGAACGCGCTCGCGTAGTACCAGGCGCGGTAGGTGCGGAACGCCTCCTCGGCGCCCGCGAGGTCGATCTCGACCTGCTCCACCTTGGCCCCGAGCCCGGCCAGCACGCCCGGCGCCCGCGCCGTCACGGCGGCCGTCTCCGGGTCCACGGG
Source organism: Sphaerisporangium sp. NPDC088356 (assembly GCF_040685555.1). Lineage (NCBI taxonomy): Bacteria > Bacillati > Actinomycetota > Actinomycetes > Streptosporangiales > Streptosporangiaceae > Sphaerisporangium > Sphaerisporangium sp. NPDC088356. Next base: position 47,445 of record NZ_JBFBIK010000038.1, on the reverse strand, counting down.
CAGCCCGCCGAGATCAGGGCTCCAGGCGACCCGCAGGCCCGCCAGGTCGCACTCCAGAGACCCGGCGAAGGCGGAGCCGTCCTCCCTGACGGCGAACGGCGAGGTGGGCGCGAAGCCGGAGATGACGCTCATCAGCAGCGCGGCGTCGCCGACGGTCCGCGCCAGGGGCCCCGACACGCCGAGCGTGAACCAGGCCGAGGTCGCCGAGGCGTCGGGTACCCGGCCAGGGGTCGGCCGCAGCCCCACCACGTTGCAGAACGACGCGGGGTTGCGCAGCGATCCGCCCATGTCGGAGCCGTCGGCCAGCGGCACCATGCCCGAGGCCAGCGCGGCTGCGGCCCCGCCGCTGCTGCCGCCCGCGCTGCGGGTGAGGTCGTAGGGGTTGCGGGTGGCGCCGAACACCTCGTTGACGGTGTGCGAGCCGGTGCCGAACTCCGGCGTGTTGGTCTTGCCGACCGTGATCGCCCCCGCGGCCCTGGCGCGCCGGACCACGAGCGCGTCGGCCTCGGGGACGTGGCCCGCGAAGATCGGCGAGCCGTACGTCGTGCGGATGCCGGCCGTGTCCGTGAGGTCCTTGTAGGCGATGGGCAGGCCGTGCAGCGGGCCCCGCCAGTGACCGCGGACGAGGCCGTCGTCGAGCGCGCGCGCCTCGGCGAGCGCCTGGTCGGCGACCAGCGTGACGACCGCGTTGACCTCGCCGTTGACCTCGTCGATCCGCCGGAGATGGGCCTCGGCCAGCTCGGCCGCGCTGATCTCCCTGGCGCGCAGCAGGTCCAGCATCTCGGTGGCGGACAGGTAGAACAACTCGGTCACTCTTGCTCCTTCGGGCACGCGGGGCCTGGTCTTATGGCAGTTGACGCCAGTCTGGTCACCCGAATCGCGGGAAGGCGACGGCAAGGGTTGCCAAGCGTGGTCAGGGCGCCTTGCCGATGGGAGCGGTGGTCGCCCGGGTGAGGCGCACCAGCTCGGCGGGGGCGGTCTCGATCTGCAGCCCGCGCCGGCCCGCCGAGAAGAAGATCGTCTCGAACTCCAGCGCGGAGGAGTCGATCACGGTGGGCAGGGCCTTGCGCTGTCCCAGCGGGCTGATGCCGCCGACGACGTAGCCGGTGACCCGCTCGACCTTGGCCGCGTCGGCCATGGCGGCGCGCTTGCCGCCCAGGGCGGAGGCGAACGCCTTCAGGTCGAGCTTGCCGGATACGGGCACGACCGCGACCGCGAGCCCGGTCTCGACCTCGGCCACCAGCGTCTTGAAGATCCGCTCGTACGGCAGGCCGAGCGCGTCGGCGGCCTCCTCGCCGTAGGCCTGGGCGCTTGGATCGTGATCATAGGGATGGAGGGTGAAGCCGACCTCGGCCCTGGCCAGCGCCACGGTGGCGGGAGTGCCCTGGCCTCCCTTGTTCTTCGTCTTGCTCACGGCCCCAGCTTAACGACAAGTTAAAATCTACAATGTAAAGGCGTCGTCCGAATGGCGGACTGGAACCGGATCGGGGCGCGACCCTCCGTAGACTGGACCGGTGATATCCCGTATCGACCTGCGCGGGTCCCTTCCGGACGACCTGCGCGACGTGCTGCCCCGCGCCGAGCTCGACGTGGAGGCCGCCCTTTCGAAGGTGCGGCCCATCTGCGACGACGTGCGCCATAGGGGAGTGGCGGCCGTGCGGGAGCTCACCGCCCGGTTCGACGGCGTGGAGCTCGGCTCCACCCGCGTGCCCGCCGAGGCTCTCACCACCGCGCTCGCCGAGCTCGACCCGGCCGTGCGCGCCGCGCTGGAGGAGTCGATCCGCAGGGCGCGCCTGGTCCATCGTGACCAGCGCAGGACCGACACCACCACCCAGGTCGTCCCCGGCGGCACGGTCACCGAGCGGTGGGTGCCCGTCGACCGGGTCGGCCTCTACGTCCCCGGCGGGCGCGCGGTCTACCCGTCGAGCGTCGTGATGAACGTCGTGCCCGCCCAGGAGGCGGGGGTGGCGTCCCTGGCGGTCAGCTCCCCGCCGCAGGCCGGCTTCGGCGGGCTGCCCCACCCGACCATCCTCGCGGCGTGCGCGCTGCTCGGGGTCGAGGAGGTGTACGCCGTGGGCGGCGCCCAGGCCGTGGCGATGTTCGCCTACGGCACCGAGGAGTGCGCCCCGGTCCGTATGGTCACCGGTCCCGGCAACATCTGGGTCGCCGCCGCCAAGCGCCTGCTCAAGGGGCGCGTCGGCATCGACTCCGAGGCGGGCCCGACCGAGATCGCCGTGCTCGCCGACGACACCGCCGACCCCGCCCACGTCGCCGCCGACCTGATCAGCCAGGCCGAGCACGACGTGATCGCCGCCGCCGTGCTGGTCACCACCAGCGAGAAGCTGGCCGAGGCCGTCGAGAAGGAGCTTCCCGGGCAGGTCGCCGCCACGCGGCACTCGGAGCGCATCGCCGAGGCGCTCGCCGGCCCGCAGTCGGGCATCGTGCTGGTGTCCAGCCTCGACGACGGGGTGCGCGTCGTCGACGCCTACGCCGCCGAGCACCTGGAGATCCAGACCGCCGACCCCCACGAGGTCGCCGCCCGGGTCCGCAACGCCGGCGCCGTCTTCATCGGCCCGTACGCCCCGGTGTCCCTTGGCGACTACCTCGCCGGCTCCAACCACGTGCTGCCGACAGGCGGCTGCGCCTGCCACTCCGCGGGCCTTTCCGTGCAGACCTTCCTGCGGGGCATCCACGTGGTCGACTACACCCGTGACGCCCTTGAGGAGGCCGCGCCGCACGTGTACGCGCTGTCGGAGGCCGAGGACCTCCCCGCGCACGGCGCCGCGGTCCGCGCCAGGTTCGGCGGGGGGTCCCGGTGACCTCCCTGAGCCCTGGCAGGGCCGCGCGCCTCGATGACCTGCCCATCCGTGACGACCTGCGGGGGCGCTCGCCGTACGGCGCGCCCCAGATCGACGTGCCGGTCCGGCTGAACACCAACGAGAACCCCTACCCGCCGTCTCCCGGCCTGGTCGCCGACCTGGCCGAGGCCGTGCGGCGGGACGCCTCGGAGCTGAACCGCTATCCCGACAGGGACGCCGTGGCCCTTCGCGAGGACCTCGCGGCCTACCTCGGTCACGGGCTCACGGCCGGCCAGGTGTGGGCGGCCAACGGCTCCAACGAGGTGCTCCAGCAGATCCTCCAGGCGTTCGGGGGTCCCGGCAGGTCGGCGCTCGGCTTCGAGCCGTCGTACTCCATGCACCCGATCATCACGACCGGCGCCTCCACCCGGTGGATCTCCGGCTCCCGCGAGGACGACTTCGGCGTCGACCCCGGCAAGGCCGTCGCCGCCATCGAGGAGCACCGCCCCGACGTCGTGTTCCTGACCAGCCCCAACAACCCGACGGGCACGGCCCTGCCGCTCGCCGTCATCGAGCGGGTGGTCGAGGCCGCGCCGGGCATGGTCGTGGTCGACGAGGCGTACTTCGAGTTCGCCCGCACCGGCACGCCGAGCGCCCTGAGCCTGCTGCCCGGCAACCCGCGGCTGATCGTCACCCGCACCATGTCCAAGGCGTTCGCCATGGCGGGCACGCGCCTCGGCTACCTGGCGGCCGACCCTGCCGTGATCGAGGCCCTGCTCCTGGTGCGCCTGCCGTACCATCTGTCGACGCTGACCCAGGCCGCGGCGAGGGTCGCGGTCGCGCACCGCGACGAGCTGCTCGGCACCGTCGACCGGCTGCGCGCCGAGCGCGACGCCTGTGTGGGGTGGCTGAGGGAGCGCGGCCTGTCCGTGGCCGACTCCGACGCCAACTTCGTGCTGTTCGGCCGGTTCCCCGACCGCCGCGCGGTCTGGGAGGCGCTGCTGGAGCGCGGCGTGCTGATCCGCGAGGTCGGCCCGCCCGAGTGGCTGCGCGTCTCCGTCGGCACCGCGGAGGAGATGGCGGCCTTCCGCGAGGCCATGTCCGGCGCCCTGGCCGAGTCCCGAGTAACCCCCGCGCCCGGCAGGCCCGCGCGCGACGACCTGGAGGAAATCCTGTGACCAGTCCCGCCGCGGGCGAGCCGAGGCCGAGGACCGGCCGCGTCGAGCGTACGACCAAGGAGACCTCGGTGCTGGTGGAGGTCGACCTCGACGGCACCGGGAGGGTGGAGGTGTCCACCGGCGTCGGGTTCTTCGACCACATGCTGGCCCAGCTCGGCAAGCACGGCCTGTTCGATCTGACCGTGAAGACCAATGGCGACCTGCACATCGACTCGCACCACACCATCGAGGACACCGCTATCGCGCTGGGCGCCGCCTTCCGCGAGGCACTGGGCGACAAGTCGGGCATCCGTAGGTTCGGGAACGCGTCCTGCCCGCTCGACGAGTCGTTGGCCGAGGTGACGGTCGACCTGTCCGGCCGGCCCTACCTGGTGCACTCCGAGCCCGAGGGCATGGCCCCGATGATCGGCCCCGAGTACGACACGACCCTCACCCGGCACATCCTGGAGTCCTTCGTCGCGCAGGCCGCGATCTGCCTGCACGTGCGCGTGCCGTACGGGCGCAACGCCCATCACATCGTCGAGGCGCAGTTCAAGGCCCTCGCCCGCGCGCTGCGCGAGGCCACAGAGCGCGACCCGCGCGCCACGGGCGTGCCCAGCACCAAGGGCGTCCTATGAGCTCGAACTGGACCGCGGTCGCCATGGTCTTCATCGGGCTGTTCATGCTCGGCGGCATCTACTCGTTCCTCAAGCAGGGGCTGAAGATCGGCGCCGTCGTCCTCGGCGTGGGCGCCGTGCTCGCGATCACCGCGGGGGTGCTGTGGTGGTGAGCGCCGCCGTCCTCGACTCCGGCACCCGCATCCTGGGGGTGGTGTGATGACCAAGGTCGTCGTCCTCGACTACGGCTCGGGCAACCTGCGGTCGGCCGAGCGGGCGCTCGCCCGCGTCGGCGCCGAGGTGACGGTGACCGCCGACTTCGACGCCGCGATGGACGCCGAAGGGCTCGTCGTCCCCGGGGTCGGAGCCTTCGCGGCCTGCATGGCCGGGCTGAAGGCCGTGCGCGGCGAGCAGATCATCGGCCGCCGCCTGGCCGGCGGGCGCCCGGTGCTCGGCATCTGCGTCGGCATGCAGATCCTGTTCGCCGAGGGCGCCGAGTACACCGAGGAGGGCCTCGGCCACGACGAGGGCTGCGGCGAGTGGCCCGGCGTCGTCGAGCGGCTCGACGCGCCCGTCCTGCCGCACATGGGGTGGAACACCGTCCAGGCGCCCGAGGGGTCGGCGCTGTTCGCCGGGCTCGGCGACGCCACGCGGTTCTACTTCGTGCACTCCTACGGCGTGCGCAAGTTCGAGCTGGAGGCCGGTCCCGGCTTCACCCAGCCGCTGGTCACGTGGGCCGAGCACGGCGTGCCGTTCGTCGCGGCGGTGGAGAACGGCCCGCTCATGGCGACCCAGTTCCACCCCGAGAAGTCCGGCGACGCGGGCGCGGTGCTGCTGAAGAACTGGCTGGGCACGCTGTGAGCTCCCGAACGACGTCCGGCCGCGCCGTGGTCTTACCCGGGCGGGTCCGGCGCGCCGTGGTCCCCCTCAGGCCGGCCCGGCACGCCGCCACCCGTCTTCCCGGCTAGGGGCCCGCATGAGCAAGGAGCGAGCGCGCCGCCGCGCCGAGCGTGAGGCCGAGCAGGCGCGGCAGGCCGCCGCGCGCGCGAGGCGCGAGGAGCGCAGGGCCCGGTGGCGCGGGCTGCGCGGCCGGCTGGCCGCGCTGGTGCCGAAGCCGATCAGGGTCGCGCGCCAGGGCGGCCTGATCGCCAGGCGCCGGCGGGCGCAGAACTCCGTCGTCGCCGTGCTGTTCGTGCTGGTGCAGGCGGCCTCCTGGCTGCTGCTCAGCGGGTGGGCCGCCCGGCTGGGCGTCCTGGTGTTGTCCCTTCTGCTCTTCCCGGTGCTCGTCACCGTCGTATTCGACCGGAGGTCGTAACAATGTCGCTGGTGCTGTTGCCCGCAGTGGACGTCGCGGACGGCCAGGCAGTGCGCCTCGTGCAGGGTGAGGCGGGTACGGAGACCTCGTACGGCGACCCGCTCGCCGCCGCTCTCGCGTGGCAGCAGGCGGGCGCCGAGTGGGTCCATCTGGTCGACCTGGACGCCGCCTTCGGCAGGGGGTCCAACCGCGAGCAGCTGGCGTCCGTGGTGGGCGCGCTGGACGTCCACGTCGAGCTGTCCGGCGGCATCCGTGACGACGCGTCGCTGGAGGCGGCCCTCGCCACGGGGTGCAGGCGCGTCAACATCGGCACCGCCGCCCTGGAGGACCCCGCCTGGTGCTCGAAGATCATCGCTGAGTACGGCGACCGCATCGCGGTCGGCCTCGACGTGCGGGGCACCACGCTGGCCGCCCGTGGCTGGACCAAGGAGGGCGGGGACCTGTGGGAGGTGCTCGACCGGCTGGAGTCCGACGGCTGCCCGCGTTACGTCCTCACCGACGTCACCAAGGACGGCACCCTGCGCGGGCCGAACCTCGACCTGCTCCGCCAGGTGTGCTCCCGCACCGACAAGCCCGTGATCGCCAGCGGGGGCGTCTCCTCGCTCGACGACCTGCGCGCGCTGTCCACGCTGGTCCCGGACGGAGTCGAGGGCGCCATCGTCGGCAAGGCGCTGTACGCGCAGGCGTTCACGCTGGAGGAGGCTCTCGCGGCGGTGAGGGCATGACCGTCGCCGTACGCGTCATCCCCTGCCTGGACGTCGACGCCGGCCGGGTGGTCAAGGGCGTCAACTTCGAGAACCTCAGGGACGCGGGCGACCCCGTCGAGCTGGCGCGGCGCTACGACGCCGAGGGCGCCGACGAGCTGACGTTCCTCGACATCACCGCTTCCTCGGGCGACCGGGAGACCATGTTCGACGTGGTCCGCCGCACGGCCGAGCAGGTGTTCATCCCGCTGACCGTCGGCGGGGGAGTGCGGTCGGTCGACGACGTCAACCGCCTGCTCCGCGCCGGCGCGGACAAGGTGTCGCTGAACACCGCCGCGATCACGCGCCCTGAGCTGCTGACCGAGGCGTCCCGCCGGTTCGGGGCCCAGTGCGTCGTGCTGTCGGTCGACGCGCGGCGCGTCGTGGACGGCCCGCCCACCCCCTCGGGCTTCGAGGTCACGACGCACGGCGGCCGCCGGGGCACGGGCATCGACGCCGTCGAGTGGGCGCGCCGGGGCCAGGAGCTGGGCGTGGGCGAGATCCTGCTGAACTCCATGGACGGCGACGGCACCAAGGGCGGGTACGACCTTCCGATGATCCGGGCCGTGCGCGAGGCCGTGACCGTGCCGGTCATCGCGAGCGGCGGGGCGGGCGCGCTCGACGACTTCCCTCCGGCCGTGGACGCGGGGGCCGACGCGGTCCTCGCCGCGAGCGTCTTCCACTTCGGTCAGCTCAAGATCTCCGACGTCAAGGACACCCTGCGCGAGGCCGGGCATCCCGTGAGGTAGCGCCACCGGGGGGCGCGGGGCCGCTCAGCTCATCAGTGAAGCAGCTTGGAGAAGAACATGGCGAGCTGCCCCGCGCCCGAGCTGATCCCCGTGGCCATGCCCCTGACCGCGGTCGCCGCCTCGGCGGGCCGGGAGTACACGTAGAAGACCGCGAACGCGATGACGAGGTACAGCAGTACCTTCTTGGTCTTCATCGGATCGCCTCTCCCGTGGTTCCAGTGACGTGGTCCTACCCGAAGCGCGGACTGGCCGATCTCCGGAATCGGTCACGCGGCGGCCTTGAGATGATCATAGTCAGGGCATGACCGTCCTATCCGCTGTGCGACGGACACCCGTGATACGCGCCCCAACGGATGCGGGGCCCGGGTGGTTGCAGGGATGGGGCCGCTGGTGTCAGAGGCCCAGCTTGGCGCCGCGCAGCCGCTCGATCGAGGCCTCGTCGCCCTCGTAGGTCACCCGGGCGTGCTCCTGGCGGCCGAAGGCGAACAGCAGCAGCTCGGCCGGCTCGCCGGTCACGATCACGTGCGGCTCGGCCTTCTTGCCCCCGGCCTTGCGCCCGTCGGTACGGCGGAGCACCACGCCGACGGGTGACTTGCGGAGCATCAGCCGCGCGCCTCCCGAGACCCTCTTCCACATGACCTCCACCAGGTCGGCGGGCAGCTCGCGGGGCTCCCAGCCGGGCTGGGCCCGCCGGACGTCCTCGTGGTGGACGAAGAACTCAAGCGTGTTGACCGCCGCGTCGAGGCCGGGCACCAGGCCGTACGGCGACCATCGGGGCGGGCCCTGGCGCACGTCGTCGACCAGCTCGCGGTAGGGCTTACCTGCCTTGACCTTGTTCTGCACGGACTCGGTGTAGCCCGCCAGAGGCTTGATGGCGATGCCTCCGGCGGCGTCAGGCCGGCGCTCGCGGACGACCAGGTGGGCGGTGAGGTCGGCGGTCGTCCACCCCTCGCACAGTGTCGGGGCCTCAGGGCCCAGACTGTCGAGGAGATCACTCAGGGCTTCGCGCTCGGCGCGTGCGTGCGTCACCCTGATCACCCTACAAGGGGGGCCCCGGGGGCGACCCGGCACTATAGGGGTGGGAATAAACGGCTTGCACCGGATGATAGGGATTGAGGCGGACGTTCCCCCCGTCCAGCGAAACAGACAGGCCCTCACCAGGCATGGCCCCGTCGAGAGGATCCCCCGCGTGCCGAGCGAGCGCCAGCACAGTCCGACAGTCATGCGTCAGGGACTGCGTGTCGTCGGGCACGCGATCCGTACCGAGCCCCGGATCTTCACCGGCGCGGTCCTGGCGAGTTCCGTCTACGGGATCATGACCGTCGGCTCCTCATGGGCGCTGGGATGGGCCACCGAGAACGCCGTCCTGCCCGCCTTCCGCGAGGGGCACGCGACCACCGGCACGCTGGTGACCGCGGCCCTGCTGATCGTGGGCGTCGCGGTGGTGAAGGCGGCGGGCGTGATCGGCCGCAGGGTGCTCGCGGGCATCATGCAGTACCGCATGCAGGCCAGATCCCGCCGCGCGGTCACGCGGCAGTACCTGCGGCTGCCGCTCGCCTGGCACCACCGCCACCCGACGGGCCAGCTGCTGTCGAACGCCAGCTCCGACGCCGAGGCTGCCTGGGCCCCGCTGGCCCCGCTGCCCATGGCCGTCGGCGTGGTGGTGATGCTGGTCACCGCCGCCGTCGCGATCCTGCTCGTGGACCCGATGCTCGCCCTCGTCGGTTTCCTGATATTTCCGGCTATCGCTGTGCTGAACCTCGTCTACCAGCGCCGGCTCTCCCCCCTCGCGATGCGCGCCCAGCAGCTCCGCGCCGAGGTCAGCGAGATCGCCCACGAGAGCTTCGACGGGGCGCTGGTCGTCAAGACCCTCGGCAGGGAGGACGCCGAGGCCGTCCGCTTCCAGGCCAAGGCGGACGAGCTTCGTGACGCCAACATCGCCGTGGGCCGCATCCGCGGGCTGTTCGACCCGCTGCTGGAGGCGCTGCCGACGCTGGGCGTGCTCGCCGTGCTGCTGTTCGGCTCCATCCGGCTCGCCGCCGGCGACGTCTCGTCGGGCGAGCTGATCCAGGTGTCCTACCTGTTCACGCTGCTGGCGTTCCCGATCCGCGCGCTCGGCTGGGTGCTCGCCGAGATGCCGCGCAGCGTCGTCGGCTGGACGCGGGTGCAGGACGTGCTGAACGCCTCCGGCTCGATGGAGTACGGCACCGCCCGCCTGGACGCCGGCGGCCCCGCCCGGCTGGAGGTGCGCGGCCTCACCTACGGCTACTCGGCGGACACGCCGGTGCTGTCCGGGGTCGACTTCCAGGTCGGGCCCGGCCGTACGGTCGCGATCGTCGGCCCCACCGGCTCGGGCAAGTCCACGCTGACCCAGCTCCTCGTCCGGCTGATCGACCCCGACCAGGGCCAGGTGCTCATCGACGGCACCGACCTGCGCGAGGTCGCGAAGGGCCAGGTGAGCACGGCCGCGTCCCTGGTCCCGCAGCAGACGTTCCTGTTCGACGACACCGTGCGCGGCAACCTGACCCTCGGGACGGACGCAGGTGAGCCCGTACCGGACGAGAAGATCTGGGCGGCGCTCCGCCTCGCCCAGGCGGAGGGGTTCGTGAGCGCCCTGCCGAAAAACCTGGACACGCAGGTCGGCGAGCGTGGCGCGACGCTCTCGGGCGGCCAGCGGCAGCGGCTGGCGCTCGCGAGGGCGCTGGTCAGGACTCCGCGGCTGCTCATCCTGGACGACTCCACCTCCAGCGTGGACGCGCAGGTGGAGGGCCGGATCCTGTACGGCCTGCGGGAGGGGTCGCCGGACTCCACGGTGATCGTGGTCGCCTACCGGATGGCGACGATCGCGCTGGCGGACGAGGTCGTCTACCTGGAGCACGGCAGGGTCGCCGACCGGGGCCCGCACGACGTGCTGCTCGCCCGGTGCGAGGGCTACCGCAACCTCGTCACCGCCTACGAACGTGAGGAATCCGAGCGCGCGGCGCTCGACGCCGACGAGGGGATCGTGGCATGACGTCGCGGGTCGAAGAACGTGGCATGACGACGTCGCTGCGGGTGGAGCAGCGCTCGGCTCTCGGGACGTTCCGGCGGGGGCTTGAACTGTCGCCGGAGTTCCGCGCCGGCCTGCCGGTGACGCTGGTGCTGGCGGTGGCCGCCACGCTCGGCAAGGTGATCGTCCCCATCGCCGTTCAGCAGGTCATCGACCGAGGGCTGAAGAACGCGACGCCGGATGTGCCGTTCATCAGGAACGCCGTCCTGCTGTGCGCGGTCGCGGTGTCGCTGACCGCGCTGTGCGGCTACCTCATGAACGTCCGCCTCTACCGCTCGACCGAGTCGGGGCTGGCCTCCCTGCGCGGCAAGGGGTTCCGGCACGTCCACGACCTGTCGGTGCTCACGCAGAACACCGAGCGGCGCGGCGCGCTGGTCTCCCGGGTCACCAGCGACGTGGACCAGATCAGCACGTTCATGCAGTGGGGTGGCCTCATGGTCATCATCTCGGTGGGCCAGCTGCTCATCGCGAGCGTGCTGATGGCCTTCTACTCCTGGCAGCTCGCGCTGGTCGTCTGGGGCTGCTTCCTGCCGCTGGTGATCGTGCTGCCGAGGTTCCAGCGCTGGGTGGCCCGCGCGTACACCCAGGTCCGTGAGCGCACCGGCGACATGCTGTCCGCGATCAGCGAGTCCGTGGTCGGCAGCGCGGTGATCCGCGCGTACGGCTCGGAGGAGCGCACCGCCCGGCGCATCGACGAGGCCGTCAACGCCCAGCGCAACGCCCAGACCCGGGCTCAGAAGATCGTCGCGTTCACCTTTCCGATCACCGAGCTGGTGGGCGCGGTCGCGGTCGCCGGGGTGGTGCTGCTGGGGGTCGAGCTCGGCGTCGGCGGCACGATCTCCGCCGGGCGGCTGGTCGCGTTCCTGTTCCTCATCACCCTCTTCATCAGCCCCCTGCAGACCGCGACCGAGGTGCTCAACGACGCTCAGAACGCCGTCGCCGGGTGGAGGCGGGTCCTCGGCGTGCTGGACACGCCGGCGGACGTGGCCGACCCGGTGAACGGGGTGACGCTGCCGCGCGGCTCCATCACGGTCTCCTTCCAGGACGTGGGCTTCGCCTACCCGGACGGGCCTCCCGTGCTGCACCAGGTCTCGGTCGACATCGCGCCCCGGACGCGGGTCGCGGTGGTCGGCGAGACCGGCTCGGGCAAGACGACCTTCGCCAAGCTGCTCACCCGCCTCATGGACCCGACCGAGGGGCGCGTCCTGGTCGACGGTGTGGACCTGCGCAAGGTGCGGTTCTCCTCCCTCCGGGAGCGGATCGTCATGGTGCCGCAGGACGGGTTCCTGTTCAGCGGCTCGCTCGCGGACAACATCCGCTACGGCCGCCCCTCGGCCACCGACGCCGACATCGACCTCGCCATGACCGAGCTGGGCCTGACCGACTGGCTGGAGGGCCTTCCCGCCGGCCTGTCCACCCCGGTGGGCCAGCGAGGCGAGTCGCTGTCCGCGGGGGAGCGCCAGCTCGTCGCGCTGGCCAGGGCCTATCTCGCCGACCCCGACCTGCTGCTGCTCGACGAGGCGACCTCCGCCGTGGACCCCGCCACCGAGGTGCGGATAGCGCGGGCCCTCGACGGGGTCACCCGCGGCCGTACGGCCGTGTCGATCGCCCACCGCCTGTCCACCGCCGAGGCGGCGGACGAGGTGCTGGTGTTCGAGCACGGCCGTGTCGTCCAGCGCGGGCCGCACGCCGAGCTGGTGCGGCAGGACGGCGTGTACGCCGACCTCTACGCCTCCTGGACCTCGGCCGCCAGGTCGTCGTAGAGCTCGTCAAAACCTGCTTGTTCAGTAGTTCAAGCCGGGCGGCCCCGCTGAGCCGATCTCCTACCTCGCCGGCCTCACCCCGCGGCCGCTCAGCGGTCCTGGCGGTCCGAGGGGGTGAGCGCCTGGCGGATCCGCGCCTCGGTGGTGGCCAGGTCGTCGACGGGGGCGATGCGCTCGGCCCACGACCACCAGAACCACCAGGTCCCCTGCCGCTGGGCCGCGAAGATCACCTCTGACAGGGTGGGCACCACGGTACTGATCACGATGAGCTGCGGGAGCCCGCCGGCGGTCGCTCCGACGCGCACGTACAGGCCGCGCGCCTGGAGCACCTCGCCCAGCGCGTGCAGGTGGGCGGTGGCCGTCCGGTGGGTGCTGGCCGTGGTCGCGGACGCGACCTTGTCGGTGGTCGTCATGGTCGGCTCCGGTGTGCTGGGGACTTCGCGGATGAACATGGCCGGGGGAGAGCGGTTATTCGGGGTCGGCGAAGAGCTCGGGGAGCGGGCGCGCGCGCAGGGTCGCGTAGTGCTCGGCCAGCCGGGCGGCGGCGGTGGCGGGAGCGAGGGCGAACGTGCGCAGGACGCCGCCCCTGCGGCTCGGGTGCGGGCTGGTCCACCAGATGATGCGGCCGTCGACCCGGGCCAGCAGGCCCTGCCACAGAGAGACGGCGGCCTGGCCGTCTTCGAGGAAGTAGACGTACGCGGGGATGTTCCGGCGCGCGAGGCAGGTCTGGAGGTCCTCGGCGATCTGCCGGACGGCCGCCGCGGGACGGCGGCCGGCGAGGGCGGCGGCTTCAACGTGGAGGGCGGGCACGAGGTGGCTCCTCACCGGCGCGACTGGGCTCGCCTGGCTCGTCGTGGGCCGTGCGAGGCGGGCCACGGCCCGCGTCGCCACGGAGGTGTCGCCCAAGAGGCTAGGTGGCGGCCGATCTCGGGATCAACGAAGTTGCTTCATGTTCCTCGCAATCCGTCCGACGTCGCGGTGATGAGGTCGCGTGCCGCCTGACCATAGACGGCGGCCTCGGCGAGTTTGGTGAACGCCTTCTCGTACAGCGCGACGTCGGTGGGCGCCTTGATTCTGAACTGCCCGGGGACCGTATCCACCCTGACCTGATTATCGTCATATATCCAGAAATTTTCGGGTGGCATGATCGGTGGCCGGGTTGTCGCGGGGATCACGCCGAAGCTGAGTTGCGGCATGTTGGTCGTGATCCGGACCAGCCGGTCGAGCTGGGCGACCATCCCTTCGGGGTCGCACACCGCGGTGCGCAGCGCCTGCTCGCCGACGACGAACATGAACCGCTTGCCGCCCGCCCCGAGCACCTCCTGCTGCGCGAGGCGGGCGGTCACCGCCGCGTCGAGATCGTCGGGGATGCCCCGGAAGTCGATGATCGCCCGCAGGTGCGCGCGTGCGTACTCGGGCGTCTGCAGCAGCCCGGGAACCGCCGAGTGCTGGTAGACCCTGAACTGCTGGGTCTCCCGGTAGAGCGGCTGGAACGACTCCTGGACGTGCCGCAGGCCGGTGGTCTCCAGCCTCCGCCACTCGGTGTACATGGAATCGATGTTGCGCACGGCCGCGATCAGGTCGACGACGTACTCCTCCGCGTCGCAGACCCGGCACCAGACCCTGATGTCGTTCTCGTTCGGCAACTGCGACGCGTGCTCGATCTTGGACACCTTCGAGTAGTGCCAGCCGGCCTCGGAGGCGAGGGTCCGCCCCGTCAGGCTGGCCTCGCTGCGGATCTCCCGGAGCCGCGCGGCCAGGATTCCCTTCGCTTCGGTGATACGGGTCGGGGGCATGGGGGCCACCTCTTCGGTTACGTGATGTCGTGACATCCCGACCGTAGCCCTTAGATTTCTCTCTGTACCCGCATATTGCGCGATGTTGCTTGGCAATCCCGGGTCAGTGGGTGCTGGTGGTGCCGGAGAGGCGCTGCGCGAAGTAGATCGGGACCACCGAGAAGACGATGAGCGCGGCGGCGACCACGTTGACGACCGGCGCCTGGTTCGGGCGGAAGAGGTTCTCGAAGATCCAGATCGGCAGCGTCCGCACCCCCGCCCCGGCGGTGAACGTCGTCACGATGATCTCGTCGAACGACAGGGCGAACGCGAGCAGCCCGCCCGCCAGCAGCGCCGAGCGCATCATCGGGAACGTCACCAGGCGGAAGGTCGTGAAGGTGTCCGCGCCGAGGTCGGCGGAGGCCTCCTCGATGTTCGTCCCCATGCGGCGCAGCCGCGCCAGCACGTTGTTGTGCACGGTGACCACGCAGAACGTCGCGTGGCCCACGATGACGGTGAACAGGCCCAGGCCGACGCCGAAGGGTTCGAGGATCGTGCGGAAGGCGTTGTTGAGCGCGATGCCGGTCACGATTCCGGGCAGGGCGATCGGCAGCACGATGAGCAGCGAGATGGTGTCGCGGCCGAAGAACCGGTAGCGCTGCACGGCGAAGGCCGCCATCGTGCCGAGGACCAGCGCGATCGCCGTCGCGCCGGCTCCCGCCTGCACCGAGGTCCACAGGGCGTCGCGCACGCCGGAGGAGTTCCAGGCCGTGCTCCACCACCGGGTGGTGAACCCGGTCGGCGGCCAGGCGAAGGTCCGGTCGGCGTTGAAGGAGTTCAGCAGCACGATCCCCAGCGGCACGTAGATCACCGCCAGGCCGAGGGCCAGTGCCAGGCGCAGTGCCAGCCGTGCCGCGCGGGACAGGTTCACGAAAGCCTCCGGTCCACCGGGTCGGAACAGGTGCGGGGAGCGCGGGTCATAGGTTCTCCAGCGCTCCGGTACGGCGCACGGCGGCGAGGTACACCAGCATGATCAAGACCGGGATCGTCGCCACGGCGGCGGCGAACGGCAGGTTGTTGGCGGCGCCGATGTTGTCGTAGACGACGTTGCCGATGAGCTGGCTCTTGCCTCCGACGATCTTCACGGCGATGTAGTCGCCCAGCGAGAGGGAGAACGTGAACACCGAGCCCGCCACGATCGCGGGGAACGTCAGCGGCCACACCACCGTGCGGAAGGTCCGCCAGCCCCGCGCGCCGAGGTCGCCGGCCGCGTCCAGCAGGGAGTTCGGCAGGCGCTCCAGCCCCGCGTAGATCGGCAGGATCATGTAGGGCAGCCACAGGTACGACAGCGTCAGGATGGTCGCCGTCAGCCCGTACCCCCAGCCGAGCAGGCCGTCCGACGACAGCATCACCCGCCAGGCGTACGCCTTGACCAGGTAGGACGCCCACAGTGGGGTCAGGACGGCGATGACCAGCCAGCGCTGGGTGCGCGGCGAGGCCAGCTTGGCCATCGCGAACGCCATCGGGAAGGCGATCATCATGTCGATCAGCGTCACCGCGACCGCGACGCCGAGCGACCGCAGCGCGACCGTCCGGTAGACCTCGATGGTGAGGACGTCGTGGAAGTTGGCCCAGGTGAACGTCCTGACCAGGTCGCCGGTGAAGGAGTCCGTCGTCCAGAAGGCGGTCACGAACAGGGCGGCGAGCGCGCCCAGGTAGGCCACGCCGAGCCAGGCCAGGGGCGCCGACAGCAGCAGCGACAGCCGTACCCCGGCGTGCCGGTGGAGCGCGGCGGCGAGCCTGCGTCGGGGGCCGGGACGCGCCGGCGCCGTGCCCCCGCGGCCGGACGGGGACGCCGGGGCCGCCGGCGTCCCCGATGCGGAACCGATCACCCCTTGATCTCCGTCCAGGCCCGGGTCCACTCCGAGTAGTCCTTGCACTTGACGTCCGTACGGCCGTCCAGGCACTGGGCGATCGGGGTGGTCCAGAAGTGCACCTTGGAGAAGTAGGACTCGTCGGTGGCGTGGTAGGTGTCGCAGAAGCCCTTGTCGGCGGTCTGGGCGCAGGACTCGGAGTTCGAGGGCGCCTCACCGAACCACTCGGCCACCTGGGCGTTGGCCTTGGGGGAGATGATCCAGTCGAGCCACTTGTAGGCGCAGTTGGGGTGCTTGGCCTCGGCGGCGACCATCCAGGTGTCCGACCAGCCGGTGGACCCCTCCTTGGGCAGCGTGGCCTTGACGGGCGCCTTGTCGGCCTCGACCAGGTTCGCGATGACCTGCCACGTCGTGCCCGCCACGGCGTCGCCGCTCTTGAACGACTGCACGGCCTTGGTGTAGTCCGACCAGTACTCGCCGATGTTCTGCTTCTGCTGCTTCAGCAGGTCCACCGCCGCCTGGAACTGCTTGTCGTCCAGGGCGTAGGGGTCTTTGATGCCGAGGTCGGGCTTGGTGGCCATCAGGTACAGCGCGGCGTCGGCGATGTAGATGGGGGAGTCGTAGGCCGTCAGCTTGCCCTTGTACGGCGAGGCCGGGTCGAAGACGACGCTCCAGGAGTCCGGTTCCGGGGTGACCTTGTCGGTACGCCACATGAGCAGGTTGGCGCCCCTGCCGTGCGGCACGCCGTAGGCCACTCCGTTGACCGAGTTCCACGGCTTGAGCTTCAGCCCCTCGAACACGTTCTTGTAGTTGGGCACCAGGTCGGTGTTCACCGGGGCGACCGTGCCGGAGGCGATCAGGCGCAGCGACGCGTCGCCCGAGGCGGACACGGCGTCGTACTCGCCGGTCTTCATCAGGTTCACCATCTCGTCGGAGGTGCCCGCGGTCTTGGTGTTGACCTTGCACCCGCTGGCCTGCTCGAAGGGATGGACCCAGTCGACCTTCGGGTCGTTGGAGCCGTCCTCGGCGTAACCGGCCCAGGCGACCAGGTTGACCTGGCCCTCGCCGGCGCCGAGGCTCTTCGGCGCCTCCAGCTTGGGAGGGGTGAACGCGCTCTGGCCGGGGGCGGCCGCGCCGCCGGTCGAGGTGCCGGTCGAGCCGCCGCCACAGGCGGCGGCTGCCAGCGCGAGCGCGGCGGTGGCGATCACGAGTCGGGTGGACCGCATGGTGTTTCTCCTTGAGGGGTGGAGCGCGGTGCTGGACGGGATGAGGGGTGTCCGGCCTTCAGGAGGCGATGGCGAATTCGTGGCGGCGGTTCCATACGAGCCGGGCGCGGCTGCCTCGCAGGCCCGTCACCTCCATGGACGAGACCTCGAGGTTCTGCTGCGTGACGATCAGCCGCCCGCCCGCGTCGAGGTCGACGACGAACCGGGTCGCCGCGCCGGCGTACACCACCTCGGCGACGGTGCCGGTCACGCTGTGGTCGCCCTCGGCGACGGGGGCGTCCACGTCGAGCACGAGGCGGAGCTTCTCCGGACGCACGCTGAAGGTGCCGTCCCTGCCGAGCACGGCCTTGGCCGCCTCGCCCGAGATCAGGTTGGAGGTGCCGACGAACCCGGCCACGAACGGCGTCGAGGGCCGCTCGTAGACCTCGGCGGGGGTGCCGATCTGCTCGATCCTGCCCCGGTCGAACACCGCGATCCGGTCGCTCATGGTCAGGGCCTCCTCCTGGTCGTGCGTGACGAACAGGAACGTGATGCCGACCTCACGCTGGATCTGCTTCAGCTCGACCTGCATCTCCTCGCGGAGCTTGAGGTCGAGGGCCCCGAGGGGCTCGTCGAGCAGCAGGACGCGGGGCCGGTTGACCAGCGCCCTCGCCAGCGCGACGCGCTGGCGCTGCCCGCCCGACAGCTGGGCGGGCCGCCGCTTCTCGAAGCCCTCCAGCCGGACGGAGCTCAGCGCGGTCACCGCCCGCTCGCGCCGCTCGGCCTTCCCGACCTTCTTGACCCGCAGGCCGTACTCCACGTTGTCCAGCACGTTCATGTGCGGGAAGAGCGCGTAGTCCTGGAACACGGTGTTGACGTCACGCTCGAAGGGGGTGAGGCGGGTGACGTCGTGGCCGCCGAGCTCCACCGTGCCGGCGGTAGGGGACTCGAAGCCCGCGATCATCCGGAGCACGGTGGTCTTGCCGGATCCGGACGGGCCCAGCATCGCGAAGAACTCGCCGTCCGCGACCTCGAGGTCGACACCGGCGACGGCCTCTACGGGCCCGAAGCTCTTGCTCAGGCCGCGCAACCGTACCGCCACGTTTTGATCTGGCATGAAGCAAAACCTATGGGGTTAAATGTTTCGCGGTGACGCACCATCCGATATCACTGTGATTAAGGCGGCAGAGGGGCAGGGCTCGGGCATGAACACCGCTCACGTGGCCGTCTTCTCCCCGCTCGACAGCACCGCCCGGGTGGACGCCGTCGTGCGCCGCCTCGCCGACGCGATCGCCCTCGGGCTGCTGGCCGACGGCGAGCAGCTCCCGAGCGAGGCGGAGCTAGCCGGGCGGCTCGGGGTGTCCACCGTGACCCTGCGCGAGGCGCTCATGGCGCTGCGGCAGCGCGACCTGGTCGAGACCCGCCGGGGCCGTGGCGGCGGCAGCTTCGTCCGCGTACCGCCGGACCCGTCCGGCGCCGAGTTCGAGGCACGGCTGCGCGCGTACTCCGTGGGGGAGCTGCGCGACCTCGGCGACCACTACGCCGCCATCGCGGGCGCGGCGGCACGCCTGGCGGCGCACCGGTCGCTGCCGGAGGACATCGCGCCCCTGTGGCGGTCCGCCGACGAGATGGCCACCGCGTCCGACGCGCGCCGCACGCGCGTCGAGGGACGCTTCCACATCGAGGTGGCGGCGGCCTCGCAGTCGGCGCGCCTCACCCAGGAGGAGATCCGGTTACAGGCCGACATCGGACCCTTGCTCTGGCTTCCCCGGGCGGGGGCGACCAGGCACGATGAGGTGGTGGCGGAGCACCGCGCCATCGCCGGGGCCGTCCAGCGGGGCGACGCGGGTGAGGCCCGCGATCTGGCCGAGCGGCACGTGCTCGACGCCGTCGAGCATCTCATCGAGCTCCGGCTCCTCGAAACGTGACGGGATCATGGCAACGAAGGTTGAGGATGAGGCAGGCGCGACCGTGACCCGGGCGCGCCTCACCGTCAGCGACACCGCCGAGCAGGTGTTCCGCGCCCTGGGCGAGGTCCGCGCCGCCGCCGCCGAGCGGATCCTGCTTGTACGGCGCGGCGGGCGCGCGCCGGTGACCGCCGATCTCGCCGCGCTGCGCCCGCTGCTGTTCGGGCACCTCGGCGCGCTGATCGCGGGCATCGGCTTCATCGCCGCCCCCGGCCTGCTCGCCGACGCGCCCTGGTACCTCGAATGGTGGCAGGACAACCCCGGCGGCGCCCCCGCGCAGCTCCTGCGCGACCTGAACCCCGCGAGCAGCGCCTTCTACGACTACACCCACTGGGACTGGTTCGCCGGGCCGCGGTCCGGTGCCGAGCGCACCGTCTGCGGCCCCTACGTCGACTATCTGTGCACCGATGAGTACAGCCTCACGCTCTCGGTCCCGGTGCTGGTGGAGGGCGTCTTCGTCGGTGTCGCGGCGGCGGACGTGCTCGTGCGGGCCTTCGAGGGGGCCGTGACCCCCGCGCTGAGGCGGATCCCGGCGCCGGCCCTCCTGGTGAACGCCTCGGGACGCGTCGTGGCCTCGACGACGGCCAAGTGGCTCGCCGGTTCCGTCTACAGGGGAGCGGCGGGTTTCACGGCGTACCCCTGCGGTGACCTGCCCCTGCGCCTGGTTGCGGCAGAATTGCCCCATGCCTCTTGACCAGAAGATCGCGGACCGCCTGAAGCGCACCCCGGACGGGCTGGTGCCCGCGGTCGTCCAGCAGCACGACACCGGTGAGGTGCTGATGCTGGCCTGGATGGACGACGAGGCGCTGCACCGCACGCTGACCACCGGCCGCGCCACCTACTGGTCGCGCAGCCGGGGTTCCTACTGGGTGAAGGGCGAGACCTCGGGCCACGTCCAGTGGGTCAGGCACGTCGCCCTCGACTGCGACGGCGACACGATCCTGCTCAAGGTCGACCAGGTCGGAGCGGCCTGCCACACCGGCGACCGCACCTGCTTCGACGCCGACGTGCTGGAGGTGTCCGCGTGACCCCGGCCGCGCGCGCCGCCGTCCGGTGGGTGGCGCGATGACGACCGCTCCTGTCCGTACGAGCCCCGCGCGTGGCGGGGCGCGGCGGCCCCTGATGGCGTGGGTGGCCACCGGCGTCGCGGGGGCGGTGCTCGCGCTGGTCGCCGGGGGGCGCACCTGGGCGAGTGTGGCCTTCTCCGGCGATCCGAGCGGCCTCCACGCGGCCCCCGTGCCGCTTGCCGGAGGCGACGTCGCGCCCGTCCTGAGCCCGCTGGCCCTGGCGTCGCTGGCAGCGGTGGTGGCCGTGCTCGCGACCCGGGGCCCGTGGCGCAGGCTGATCGGCGTCCTGATCGCCCTGTTCGGCGCCGCGATCGTCGCGGCCTCGTGGCAGGGCGTCCTGTCCTCGCACGTCGTCTCGGCCGCCCAGGAGCGCACGACACTGTCCGGCGCCGACCAGGTCGTCGTGTCGACCTCCTGGGCGTGGCCGGGCATCGCCACGGCGGGCGGGCTGGTCCTGCTGGCCGCGGGGGTGATCGCCGTTGTGCGAGGCGCCGGTTGGCCCGGCATGTCCGACCGGTACGACCGTCCCGCGCCGTCCTCTGAGGGTGGAGGCCGCGCCGCCCCGGCGCCCGGTCCCGAGCGGCCAGGCCGTGCCGAGCGGTCGCTGTGGGACGCGCTCGACCGGGGCGACGATCCCACCGACGTCCCCCCGGACCACCGCACCGGCGGCTGAGGTGGACAGAGCCGATGAGCCGTTCTTCCTTGCCGCTCTCATGACAACTTGCCCACAAAGTGAAACTTCAGCCCTCCGTGTCGCCGGTCGTCGCTATGCTGCCGCAGCGCAACACGCACATTGACGTCACGGGAGTCATTCAATGAGCTACGGGAATCAGCCGGGCAATCCTGAGGATCACAACCCTCAGCAGCCCGGCTACGGCCAGCAGGGTGGTGGCCAGCCTTCAGGGGGGTACGGCCAGCAGGGCGGCGGTTACGGCCAGCAGGGCGGGGGGTACGGTCAGCAGGGCGGTGGGTACGGGCAGGGCGGTTACCCGCCTCCGGGCGGCGGCTACGGGCAGCCGCCCTACGGCGGCGGGCCGGCCGTGCCGGACAACCACCTGGTCGCCGCGATCCTCACCACGCTGTTCTGCTGCCTTCCGTTCGGCATCGTGTCGATCGTGAAGTCGTCGCAGGTCAACTCGAAGTGGGCGGTCGGCGACTACCAGGGGGCCATCGCCGCGTCGGAAGAGGCGAAGACCTGGTGGAAGCGGGCGCTGATCTGGGGAATCATCGTCGACGTGGTCGTGGTCGTGGGCTACGTCGTCCTGTTCCTGGTGCTCTTCAACGCGGGCAACGTCAACACCTACAACTACTGATGACCTCACACGCCGAGCACACCGGGAGGCGTGGCACGGACCGGATGCGGTCAATGCTCGCGCCCCTCGGTGCCGCGGTGCTCACGGGGGCGGTCTTCACCTACGTCGGCGCGGTCGACCCGAACGCGCCGGGTCACTACCCGACCTGCCCGTTCCTGTTCATCACGGGGCTCTACTGCCCCGGCTGCGGCACGCTGCGCACCATCCACGCCCTGGCCCACGGCGATGTGGTGGCGGCCCTCGGGCTCAACCCTCTCGCGGTGGCCACGATCCCGTTCCTGCTGTTCTGGTGGGGCCGGTGGACCGTGCGCACCTGGCAGGGGAGGCCCGTCCGCACGACGCTGGCGCACCCGGCCTATATCTGGGCATTCCTCACGCTCGTGATCGTGTACTGGATCGTGAGAAATCTGCCTTTCGGCAGGTTCCTGGCACCGTGACGCCCCGAGATCCGGCACCCTGTGGCAAGGCGACGGCGGTAAGCCCGATACCATCGGCAGGGCAAGGTCGGGAGAGGAAGCCGGCCTCCGACTCGATCAGCTGATCGGATGGCACGGTGTCCTCTGCCCTGCGAGGCACAGTCGACCGGAGGGACCCTGATCGGGTGAGCGAGCCAAGCGAGGAGATCAAGTGAGCGTGCTCGACGAGATCCTGGACGGCGTGCGGGCCGACCTCGCCGATCGGCAGCAGGCCGTGTCGCTGGCGGAGCTCAAGGACCGCGTCCAGCGGGCGCCGGCCACCAGGGACGCGTACGCCGCGCTGGGCGGCGACAAGGTCTCCGTCATCGCCGAGGTGAAGCGTTCCAGCCCGTCCAAGGGCGCGCTGGCGGCGATCGCCGACCCCGCCGCGCTCGCCGGCGACTACGAAGCGGGCGGCGCGCACGTCATCAGCGTGCTGACCGAGCGCCGCCGGTTCGGCGGCAGCCTCGAAGACCTGGCCGCGGTGCGCGCGGCCGTCGACATCCCGATCCTGCGCAAGGACTTCGTCGTCACCTCCTACCAGCTGTGGGAGGCGCGGGCCCACGGCGCCGACCTGGCGCTGCTCATCGTCGCGGCCCTCGATCAGAACGCCCTGGTGTCGCTGATCGAAAGGGCCGAGTCGATCGGCCTCACGCCGCTGGTCGAGGTGCATACTGAGGAAGAGCTCGACCGGGCGCTCGAGGCGGGTGCGAAGATCATCGGTATCAACGCGCGCGACCTCAAGACCCTCGAGGTCGACCGCGACGTCTTCGCCCGCATCGCGCCCAAGATCCCTGACGGCGTGCTGAAGATCGCCGAGTCCGGTGTGCGCGGCCCGCACGACCTGCTGGCCTACGCCCGGGCGGGCGCCGACGCCGTGCTGGTGGGCGAGAGCCTGGTCACCGGCAAGGACCCCAGGGCCGCTGTGGTGGACCTGGTCACCGCGGGGGCGCACCCCGCTTCGCGACTCGACAACGGACCCGAGAGGCAGCAGTGACGACCTCCGAAGGCACTCTGATCACCGCGGCCGGCCTCGCGGGCAACGGCGTGGCCGGCGACGACCCCGACATCCGCGGCCGTTTCGGCGTGTTCGGCGGCCGTTTCGTGCCCGAGGCGCTGATCCCGGCCCTCGACGAGGTCGCCCGCGTCTACCAGGACGCGAAGAACGACCCCGCGTTCCTGCGTGAGTTCGAGCACCTGCTCCGCACGTACGCCGGTCGGCCGACCACCATCACCGAGGTAAGCCGGTTCAGCGAGGTGGCGGGCGGGGCCCGCGTGCTGCTCAAGCGCGAGGACCTCACGCACACCGGCGCCCACAAGATCAACAATGTGCTCGGCCAGGCGCTGCTCACCAAGCGCCTCGGCAAGACGCGCGTCATCGCCGAGACCGGAGCCGGCCAGCACGGCGTCGCGACCGCGACCGCCTGCGCGCTCATGGGCCTCGAATGCGTCATCTACATGGGCGAGGTCGACTGCGAGCGCCAGGCGCTCAACGTCGCCCGCATGAAGCTCCTCGGCGCGACGGTCGTCCCGGTCGGCAACGGCAGCCGCACCCTCAAGGACGCCATCAACGAGGCGTTCCGCGACTGGGTGACCAACGTCGACACCACGCACTACCTGTTCGGCACGGTCGCGGGGCCGCATCCGTTCCCCGAGATCGTCCGTGACTTCGCCCGCGTCATCGGCGTCGAGGCCCGCAGGCAGGTCCTGGAGCTCACCGGCCGCCTGCCCGACGCCGTCACGGCGGCCGTCGGCGGCGGCTCCAACGCCATCGGCATCTTCCACGCCTTCATCGGCGACGAGGGCGTCGCGCTCCACGGCTACGAGGCCGCTGGGCACGGCGTCGAGAGCGGGGAGCACGCCCTCACCCTCACCGAGGGCTCGATCGGCGTCCTGCACGGCTCCCGCACGTACGTCCTGCAAGATGACGAGGGCCAGACCATCGAGTCCCACTCGATCTCGGCGGGCCTCGACTACCCCGGTGTCGGCCCCGAGCACGCCTGGCTGAAGGACTCCGGCCGCGCGAGCTACCACGGCATCACCGACGCCGAGGCGATGGAGGCGTTCTCGCTGCTCGCCCGCACCGAGGGCATCATCCCGGCCATCGAGTCGGCGCACGCGCTCGCCGGCACGATCAAGCTCGGCCGGGAGCTCGGCCCCGAGGCGACCATCCTGGTCAACCTCTCGGGCCGTGGCGACAAGGACATGGGCACCGCCATGAAGTACTTCAACCTGTAGGCCCCAGACACCTGTGAGCGGGACTCCCTGACATGACGACTCTTCAGACGGTGTTCGAGAAGGCACGGGCCGACAAGCGGGCCGCCCTGGTCGGATACCTTCCGGCCGGCTTCCCGACCAAGGACGGCGCCATCGCCGCCGCCACGGCCATGGTCGAGGCGGGCTGCGACGTCATCGAGATCGGCCTGCCCTACTCCGATCCGCTGATGGACGGTCCCACCATCCAGGACGCGGTGCACCGCGCGCTGAGCAACGGCACCCGCATCGCCGATGTCATGCGCACCGTCGAGGGAGTGGCCAAGACCGGCGCGGCCGTGCTGGTCATGACCTACTGGAACCCGATCGACCGCTACGGCGCCGAGCGCTTCGCCCGCGATCTGGCCAACGCCGGCGGCACGGGCACCATCACCCCCGACCTCACGCCCGAGGAGGCCGGGCCCTGGTGCTCCTTCAGCGCCGCCGCGGGCATCGACACGGTGTTCCTGGTCGCGCCCAGCTCGCCCGACGCGCGCATCCAGGCCGTGGTCGACTGCTGCACCGGTTTCGTCTACGCCGCCTCCCTCATGGGGGTCACCGGCGCGCGCGCGAGCGTCAGCGCGGCGGCCGAGGGCCTGGTGAAGCGCAGCCGGACCCACACCGACCTGCCGGTCTGCGTGGGGCTCGGGGTCGGCACCGGCGCCCAGGCCGCCGAGGTCGCGGGCTACGCCGACGGGGTCATCGTGGGCTCGGCGTTCATCCGCCGCCTGCTCGACGCCCCCGACGAGGCCTCCGGCCTCGCGGCGGTGCGCGAGCTCACCGCCGAGATGGCGGCGGGCGTACGCGCCTGACCCTCCCGCGGTCGCCTCGTGGTGGCGCCGCCTGACTTCGCACGATCCCCGGCCGCCCTGTGAAGGGCGGCCGTTCGCGTCGCCCGCGCCCCGCCCCTCGAATCCTCTGCTCAGGCCGTTTACCAGGCGCTTATCGCGGTCATGATGGGCTGGTCACCCGGTACTCTTCGGCCGAACGCCTGTATCGGGCCGGACGCTCGACGTCCCGGTGCCAGACGAGTCCACGACCGGATCGTCTCGCAGACCGGCCTGTTCCTGGACAAGGAGACGAGAATGCTGGTGACTTCCAAGGAGCCCGCGTCAATGGGGTCGCTTTACGTGCGCCCGGCGGTACCCTGGGTGACGACCGTCGCCCGGCTGGTGGTCGCGAGCGTGCTGATCGCGGCCGGGTGGCTGAAGATCGGCACACCGGCTCTCTCCGTCCAGGCCGTGAAGGCCTACGAGCTGCTGCCGGTGCCGGTCGCCACCGCGGTGGGCTACGGCCTGCCGATCGTTGAGATCGTCGTTGGGGTGTTGCTTGTTGTCGGGCTGCTCACGCGTGCGGCGGGCGTCGTCTCCGCGTTGCTCATGCTTGTCTTCGTGGTCGGCATCGCGTCGGCGTGGGCACGCGGCCTGCGCATCGACTGCGGCTGCTTCGGCGGCGGCGGCAAGCTGGCAGAGGGGAAGAGCCCGGGCTACCTGTGGGAGATCCTCCGGGACGGCGGGTTGTTCCTGCTGGGGGCGTGGGTCGTCCGATTCGCTCCGGGCCGCCTCGCGCTCGACTCCGCGCTGGGCCTGGCCCCCGCGAGCGAGCCGCACGCCGACGTCGACGATATCGAGGGCGACGAGCCCCACATGAAGGAGAGTCTCTGATGGGAAAGGCCGCGCGGGATCTCTCCGCGCGCGAGCGCATCAAGTCGCAGCGCGAGCAGGAGCGCAAGCAGCAGCAGCGCAGGCGTCTCGCCACCGTGGTCACCGTGGTGATCGTGGCGCTC
Source organism: Sphaerisporangium sp. NPDC088356 (assembly GCF_040685555.1). NCBI lineage: Bacteria > Bacillati > Actinomycetota > Actinomycetes > Streptosporangiales > Streptosporangiaceae > Sphaerisporangium > Sphaerisporangium sp. NPDC088356. The sequence goes on along the minus strand of NZ_JBFBIK010000038.1, from coordinate 21,559 downwards.
GCCGTCATCGGCGGCGCGTGGTGGTACGTGCAGTCCGGCAAGTCCGAGACGCTCAGCGGGCAGCTCGCGCCGATCACCCTGCAGTCCGACGGCTCCAGGGTCATGGCGAAGCCGGGCGTCGAGAAGCCCGTGCTCGACATCTACGAGGACTTCCAGTGCCCCGCCTGCCAGGGCTTCGAGCAGGCGAGCTCCGCGACCGTGAAGAACATGGCGGCGGCGGGCCAGGTGAAGGTCGTCTACCACGCCGTGAACATCTTCACCGACGAGCCCGCGCACGGGAACACCGTTCGCGCGTCCTCGGCCGCGCGGTGCGTGCCCGACGGCAAGCAGTGGATGGCCTTCCACGACCGGCTGTTCAAGGAGCAGCCGTCCGAGACCAAGAGCGGCTTCGCGATCGACGACCTGGTCAAGTGGGGCAAGGAGGCCGGAGTCACCGACCCGGGCTTCGAGTCCTGCGTGCGTACCCAGAAAGAGGCTCCGGCCCAGGCCGCCTACACCGCGAAGCTGGAAGGCGCGAAGCTCTTCGCCAAGGGCACGCCCACGCTGCGGCTCAACGGCCAGGAGATCGACAACACCATCTCCTACAGCCCGTCGTCCCTCCGCAAGACCATCCTTGATGCCGCGAAGTAGGCCGGGAAACGGTAACGTCACCTGACATGCCCCTGGCCTCCTTTCCCAGCCCTTCAGAAGGGGTCTGGTTCCTCGGACCGGTCCCCTTGCGGGCCTATGCCTTCTGCATCGTGCTCGGCGTCATCGCCGCCGTCTGGATCGGCGAGCGCCGCTGGCGCGCGCGCGGCGGCGAGCCCGGCACGATCACCGACCTGGCCGTCTGGGCCGTTCCCTTCGGCCTGGTCGGCGGTCGGCTCTACCACGTCATCACCGACTGGCAGCTGTATTTCGGGCCCGACGCCCCCAACCGGCCGATCGACGCGCTGTACATCTGGCACGGCGGTCTCGGCATCTGGGGCGCGGTCGCGCTCGGCGGCGTCGGGGTGTGGATCGCCTGCCGCAGGCGCGGCATCTCTCTGTCGGCGGTGGCCGACACGGTGGCGCCCGGCATCGCGGTGGCCCAGGCCATCGGCCGCTGGGGCAACTATTTCAACCAGGAGCTGTTCGGGGGCCCCACCACGCTGCCGTGGGCCGTGGAGATCGACCCGGGCCGCCCCGGCACGATCCCCGGCGTGACGACCTACCACCCCACCTTCCTTTACGAGTCTCTGTGGGATCTGGCCCTCGCCGGCGTGCTCATCTGGGCCGGCAGGCGCTATGGGCTGCGTCACGCCCGGCTGTTCGCGCTCTACGTCGCGGGCTACACCCTTGGCCGCTTCTGGATCGAGGGCATGCGGGTCGATCCCGCCCACCACATCCTCGGCCTGCGGCTGAACCAATGGACCGCCGTGGTCATCTTCATCGGCGCGCTGGTCTACTTCTGGGTCACCAGGAACAAGACCACCGAGGAGACCCTGGTGCCGAGTTCGGGCTCCGGTGAGGGCTCCGGCGAGGGCTCCGATCCCGCGCATCCCGCCGACCTGGCCGACGACCACGAGCGCGCCGGGGCGTCCGCCGAGACCACCGTCACCCTCGCGGCGGAAGCCGATCCGGCCGGCGACCCGGCGGCGGCCGATCCGGCGGACGACCCGGCGGCGGCCGATCCGGCCCATCACGCGGACCAGGCCGACGCGGCAGAGACCGGCCGCAAGGCCGAGGGCGAGAAGACGCACGAGGCGCCGGCGCCCGCCGTGCCGGACTCGGAGGCGAATTCACGATGATCCAGGGCGGCTCCTCGGGGGGGCGCGCCGAGATCCACCACAAGCACCGCGACGTGACAGGCGGATGGCTCCGCCCGGCCGTGTTCGGTGCCATGGACGGTCTGGTGTCGAACTTCGCCCTCATCGCCGGTGTCGCGGGAGGGAGCGCCGGCACCAGGGTCGTCTCCCTCGCCGGCATCGCCGGGCTCGCCGCGGGCGCCTTCTCGATGGCGGGCGGTGAGTATGTCTCGGTGGCCAGCCAGCGCGAGCTGGCGCTGGCCGAGATCGACATCGAGCGCGCCGAGCTGGCCGACAACGCCAAGGCGGAGGAGATCGAGCTCGCCCAGCAGTACGAGATGCGCGGCGTGGACTCCGAGCTCGCCGCGGAGGTCGCCCGGCAGATCTCCCGCGATCCGGTCCAGGCGCTGGAGGTCCACACCCGCGAGGAGCTCGGCGTGGCCCTCGGCGACCTGCCCTCTCCCAAGCTCGCCGCCCTCTCCTCGTTCCTGTCCTTCAGCGTGGGGGCGATCGTTCCCCTGCTGCCCTACCTGTTCGGGGCCGAGGTGCTGTGGTTCTCGGCGGCCGTCTCGATGATCGCCCTGTTCGCGGCCGGGGCGGTGGTGTCCCGCGTGACGGCCAGAAGCTGGTGGTTCTCCGGGTTGCGCCAGCTGACGGTGGGCGCGGTGGCGGCCGCTCTGACGTTCGGTCTCGGCACGCTCATCGGCGCCGGCGGCCTGTGAGCGCGCGCAGCAAGAGACGCCGGCCCTCCTTCGAGGTGGAGGCCCTCTCCGAGCGGGGGCTGACCGAGAAGCAGCAGCGGATCCTGTTCGCCGTGGGCACGGTCCTGGTCGTGCTCGTGGGCGGCTTCGGCCTCACCGCCATCGTCAGCACCCTCGGGGTCTCCCAGCCGCCCCCCGAGCAGGGCACGCAGGCCGACGCGATCGGCCTTCCCCACCCCGACGAGTACCAGGCCTGGGTGTCGCCCAACCTGTTCGCCCCGATCGCCGACCGCAAGGCCGACGGTGCCCCGCTGCGGGCCGAGGAGGTCTTCGGCGCCAAGACGCTCACGAGCGGCAAGCTGACCCTCAGGCTGGCCGGCCGCCGTCTGGACGACGCCTGCGCGCCAGTGATGTGGGGCGGGGACGTGCTGGCCAAGCTCGCGGAGACCGGCTGCACCCAGGCGGTCCGGGGGATCTACCTCAGCGCGGACCACCGGTACGTCGCCCAGTACACCCTGTTCAACATGGCGAGCTCCAGCGCCGCCGACGGGTTCGTGCGGGAGATGTCCACCCTCTACAGGGGAGGCGGCTGGGTCCGCCCGCTGGAGTCAAAGACGGCCACGTTCGTGCCCGACGGCTACACCGAGGCCAGCGGTCACGCGATGGGGCACTACGCCGGGTTCGTGTGGGTCGGGCGGGTCGACGGCCAGGAGCCTGCGCCCAAGGAGGACTTCGTGTCGCTGATCCTCGGCGTCAGGGGCGCGGAGAAGGCGATCTACCGCCGCGTCGTCGCCGTCACCGGGCCCTCGGCGCCCCCCGCCAAGTAGGGTCAATGGCCATGCCCAGCCGCACCTGGATCGTCGTCGCCGTCGCCGGAGTGCTCGCCGCGGCGGGGGCCGTCGTGTTCTTCACCACGCGGCCCGAGACCGGTCCGAGCCCCGCGCGGTTCCGCGGCGAGCGCACCTCCGCCCTGTACGCCCCCATCGCCACCCGGGCGCTCGATCCCCGCCCGCCGAGCGAGCAAGAGGTGTTCGGGCAGGCCGCCAGGCTCACCTCGTCGGGCGTGAGCATGGAGCGCCGCCAGGTCACGGTGTCCTCCGACTGCGCGGAGGCGCTGTGGGGCAGCGGCCCGGCCGCCGCCCTCGCCGGGTGCGCCCAGGTGCTGCGCGGGAGCTTCGCCAGCTCCGACGGCGGGGTCTCCGGGCAGTACGCCGTCTTCGACCTGGCCGACGGCGCCTCGGCCGACAGGCTCGTGGCGGCGCTCGACCCCAAGGACGGCGACGGGTTCCTGCGGCTCGCGCCAGGCCAGCCGCAGTCCTTCGACGCCGGCCACAGCCGGGCGGAGGTACGGGCGCTCGGCCACTTCGTCGTCGTGAACTGGGTCGGGCCCGTCGGCGACGAGGGACAGGCCGATCTCACCTTCCCCCAGCTCGCCCTGGACACCCTCGGCGGGTTCGTCCAGCGGCGCGTCCTGAGCGCCGGCGGCTGACCGTGCTTGACCCGGGTTTGACCAGGTCCTTGACAGTCGCAGGGTTCCTGGCGTGGAATAACACCCTTCTGTGTGGCGTTCTGGTCACTGCGGCCTGGGACGTACGACAGCGGGCGCGAAGGTCCACTCACAGATGGTGAATGTTCGCGATACCAACCTGGCGGGCACTATTCCGACAGGGTGAGGTAGTCTCTACACACCTACAGCAGCAGGGCCAACGTCGTCCCTCTTGCCTGCACTCGCCAATCAAGACGAAGCAGACGAAGACGACGGGAGGGATTCAATGCCTGCTGCCCACCTCGGTTCCCCCGAGCCCCAGGGCCTGTATCACCCTTCGCAGGAACACGATGCTTGTGGTGTCGCGATGGTGGCGGATGTCGCCGGACGCCGCAGCCATGACATCGTCGCGAAGGCCCTGACGGCGTTGTGCAACCTGGATCACCGAGGGGCCAAGGGTAGCGAACCGGACACCGGCGACGGCGCCGGCATCCTGACGCAGATCCCCGACACGTTCCTCCGTGAGTCCGTGGACTTCACGCTTCCCCCCGCGGGCTCGTACGCCGCGGGCATCGCCTTCCTCCCCCTCGACGAGCAGGCGCGCGCGATCGGCGTCGGAATGATCGAGGAGATCGCCGCCGAGGAGGGCCTGACCGTTCTCGGGTGGCGCGAGGTGCCCGTCGACACCGCCCACGCCGGGCCGAGCGCCCGGGCCGTGATGCCGGCCTTCGTGCAGCTCTTCGTCGCCTCGCCGAACGGCGAGACCGGGCTGGAGCTCGACCGCCTGGCCTTCTGCCTGCGCAAGCGGGCCGAGCACGAGGTGGACGTCTACTTCCCCTCGCTGTCCTCGCGGACGATCGTCTACAAGGGCATGCTGACGACCCCGCAGTTGGAGCCGTTCTTCGCCGACCTGTCCGACGAGAGGTTCGCGAGCGCGATCGCGCTGGTCCACTCCCGTTTCTCCACCAACACCTTCCCGTCGTGGCCGCTGGCGCACCCGTACCGGTACGTCGCCCACAACGGCGAGATCAACACTGTCAAGGGCAACCGCAACTGGATGCGGGCCCGCGAGGCGATGCTGGCGACCGACCTGATCCCCGGCGACCTCGCGAGGCTCTTCCCGATCTGCGACCCCGACGGCTCGGACACGGCGTCCTTCGACGAGTGCCTGGAACTCCTCCACCTCGGTGGCCGCAGCCTCCCGCACGCCGTGCTCATGATGATCCCCGAGGCGTGGGAGAACCACACCGAGATGGATCCCGCGCGGCGGGCCTTCTACGAGTACCACTCCACCTCGATGGAGGCCTGGGACGGCCCCGCGTCGATCACCTTCAGCGACGGCACGCTCGTCGGCGCGGTCCTCGACCGCAACGGCCTGCGCCCTGGCCGCTTCTGGGTGACCGAGGACGGCCTGGTCGTGCTGGCGTCCGAGGCCGGCGTGCTCGACATCGAGCCGTCCAAGGTCGTACGCAAGGGCCGCCTGCAGCCCGGCAAGATGTTCCTCGTCGACACCGAGCGCGGCAAGATCATCGAGGACGACGAGGTCAAGGCCGAGCTGGCCGCCGCGCACCCGTACGGTGAGTGGCTGCACGCCGGGCTCGTGCGCTTCGAGGAGCTGCCCGAGCGGCAGCGCCCGATCGTCACCCACGAGGCCCTGGTGAAGCGCCAGCAGACCTTCGGCTACACCGAGGAGGAGCTGCGCGTCATCCTGGCCCCGATGGCCAAGGCGGGCGCCGAGCCGATCGGCTCGATGGGCACCGACTCGCCCGTCGCCGTGCTGAGCGAGAAGCCCAGGCTGCTGTTCGACTACTTCAGCCAGCTGTTCGCCCAGGTCACCAACCCGCCGCTGGACGCGATCCGCGAAGAGCTGGTCACCTCGCTGCAGACGACCATCGGTCCCGAGGGCAACCTGCTCGCGCCGGACCCGGCGTCCTGCCGCAGGCTCGTCCTGCCGTACCCGGTGATCGACAACGACGAGCTCGCCAAGATGATCCACATCAACGACGAGGGCGCGCTGCCCGGCTTCCAGCCGCACGTCGTCTCGGGCCTGTTCGAGGTCGCGGGCGGCGGCGAGGGGCTGCTGCACCGCCTGGAGGAGATCTGCGCCGAGGTGTCGCGGGCCATCGCGGGCGGCGCGCGCATCATCGTGCTCTCCGACCGGGGTTCCGACAGCCGGATGGCCCCGATCCCGTCGCTGATGCTGACCGGCGCGGTGCACCACCACCTGATCCACGAGAAGTCGCGCACGCGCGTCGGCCTGGTGGTCGAGACCGGCGAGGCCCGCGAGTGCCACCACATGGCGCTGCTGATCGGGTACGGCGCCTCGGCCGTGAACCCCTACCTCGCGATCGAGACCATCGAGGACATGATCGCGGCCGGGACGCTGGCCCTCGACCCGCGTGCCGCCGTCCGCAACCTGATCAAGGCGTACGGCAAGGGCGTCCTGAAGATCATGTCCAAGATGGGCGTGTCCACGGTCGCCTCGTACACCGGCGCGCAGATCTTCGAGGCGCTCGGCCTCGGCCAGGACGTCATCGACGCCTGCTTCGCGGGCACCACCTCCCGGCTGGGCGGCGTCGGCTTCGACGTGCTCGCCAAGGAGGTCGGGCTCCGGCACCTGCGGGCCTACCCGCGCGCCGAGAACGCCCACCGCAGGCTGGAGGTCGGCGGGGAGTACCAGTGGCGCCGCGAGGGCGAGCCGCACCTGTTCAACCCCGACACGGTCTTCAAGCTGCAGCACGCCACCCGCACCCGCCGGTACGAGATCTTCAAGGAGTACACCGGCCTGGTCGACTCGCAGGCCGAGAAGCTGATGACGCTGCGCGGCCTGTTCAGGCTGCGCGACGGCGTGCGCCCGCCGGTCCCGATCGAGGAGGTCGAGCCGGTCGAGAGCATCGTGAGGCGCTTCTCCACCGGCGCGATGTCCTACGGGTCCATCTCGCAGGAGGCGCACGAGACCATCGCGATCGCCATGAACCGGCTGGGCGCCAAGTCCAACACCGGTGAGGGCGGCGAGGACCCCGAGCGCCTGCACGACCCGGTGCGCCGCTCGGCGATCAAGCAGGTGGCCTCCGGCCGGTTCGGCGTGACCAGCGAGTACCTGGTCAACGCCTCCGACCTGCAGATCAAGATGGCCCAGGGCGCCAAGCCCGGCGAGGGCGGCCAGCTGCCCGGCCACAAGGTGTACCCGTGGATCGCCAAGACCCGGCACTCCACGCCGGGCGTCGGCCTGATCTCGCCGCCGCCGCACCACGACATCTACTCGATCGAGGACCTGGCCCAGCTGATCCACGACCTGAAGAACTCCAACCCCGAGGCGCGCGTCCACGTGAAGCTCGTCGCGGAGGTCGGGGTCGGCACCGTGGCCGCGGGCGTCAGCAAGGCGCACGCCGACGTCGTGCTCATCTCGGGCCACGACGGCGGCACCGGCGCCTCGCCGCTGACCTCGATCAAGCACGCCGGCACCCCCTGGGAGCTCGGCCTGGCCGAGACCCAGCAGACGCTGCTGCTCAACGGGCTGCGCGACCGCATCGTCGTACAGGCGGACGGTCAGCTCAAGACCGGCCGCGACGTGGTGGTGGCCGCGCTGCTGGGTGCCGAGGAGTTCGGCTTCGCGACCGCGCCGCTGGTGGTGTCCGGCTGCGTGATGATGCGCGTCTGCCACCTCGACACCTGTCCCGTCGGTGTCGCGACGCAGAACCCCGAGCTCCGCAAGCGGTTCAACGGCAAGCCGGAGTTCGTGGTCAACTTCTTCCAGTTCGTCGCCGAGGAGGTCCGCGAGTACCTCGCCGCGCTCGGGTTCCGCTCGATCGAGGAGGCCGTCGGCCACGCCGAGTTCCTGGACACCACGGCCGCCGAGGACCACTGGAAGGCGGCGGGCCTCGACCTGTCGCCGATCCTGCACGTGCCCTCGCTGCCCGAGGACACGCCGCTGCACCGCACGGTCGCCCAGGACCACGGCCTGGACAAGGCCCTGGACAACACGCTCATCCAGCTCGCCGAGGGCGCGCTGAAGTACGGCGACCGGGTGACGCTGGAGCTGCCCATCCGCAACGTCAACCGCACGGTCGGCACCATGCTCGGCCACCAGGTGACCAAGCGGTACGGCGGTGAGGGCCTGCCCGACAACACGATCGACGTGAGCTTCACCGGCTCCGCGGGCAACTCCTTCGGCGCGTTCGTGCCGAACGGCGTCACCCTGCGGCTCACCGGCGACGCCAACGACTACCTCGCCAAGGGGCTGTCGGGCGGTCGCGTGACGGTACGGCCGCACCCCGACGCGCCGTTCAGCGCCGAGACCCAGGTGATCGCCGGAAACGTCGGCCTGTACGGCGCGACGTCCGGCGAGGTGTTCGTCCGGGGGGTCGTGGGCGAGCGGTTCTGCGTCCGCAACTCCGGCGCCACCGCCGTCGTGGAGGGCGTGGGCGACCACGGCTGCGAGTACATGACGGGCGGCAGGGCGGTCGTGCTCGGCCCGACGGGACGCAACTTCGCGGCGGGCATGTCGGGCGGCATCGCCTACGTGCTCGACCTGAGCCCCGCGCGGGTCAACCGGGAGATGGTCGAGGTCGAGGAGCTGACCGAGGAGGACTCGGAGTTCCTCAGGGACATCGTCGAGCGCCACCTCGCGGAGACCGGCTCCACGGTCGCCAAGACGCTGCTCGACGACTGGGACGGCACGCTCACCCGCTTCGGCAAGGTCATGCCGATCGACTACAAGCGGGTGCTGAAGGCGGCGGAGGTCGCGCGTGCCGAAGGCAGGGACATCGACGAGGCGGTCATGGCCGCCGTACACGGTTAAGGGAGGTTTCACCGATGGCCGACCCCAAGGGTTTCCTTACGCACGCCCGTGAGCTGCCGGCGCGCCGCCCGGTCGACGTCCGCATCCGCGACTGGCGGGAGGTCTACGAGGACTTCCCGAAGCCCGCGCTCACCAAGCAGGCCGCGCGCTGCATGGACTGCGGCATCCCGTTCTGCCACAACGGCTGCCCGCTCGGGAACCTCATCCCCGAGTGGAACGACCTCGTGTACCGGGACGACTGGCGCGAGGCGATCGAGCGGCTGCACGCCACCAACAACTTCCCGGAGTTCACCGGCCGCCTGTGCCCGGCTCCGTGCGAGGCCGCGTGCGTGCTCGGCATCAACTCCGACCCCGTGGCGATCAAGCGGGTCGAGGTGGAGATCATCGACCGCGCCTTCGCCGAGGGCTGGGTGACCCCCCAGCCACCGGCCGCCAAGACGGGCAAGAGGGTCGCCGTCGTCGGCTCGGGCCCCGCCGGCCTCGCCGCCGCGCAGCAGCTCACCCGCGCCGGGCACGACGTGGTGGTGTTCGAGCGGGCCGACCGCGTCGGCGGCCTGCTCCGCTACGGCATCCCCGAGTTCAAGATGGAGAAGCGGCACCTCGACCGGCGCCTGGCGCAGATGCGCGCGGAGGGCACGGAGTTCCGCACCGGCGTCAACGTCGGTGTCGACATCACGGTCGAGCGGCTGCGCGAGGAGTTCGACGCGATCGTGCTGTCCGGCGGCGCCACCGCGTGGCGCGACCTGCCCGTGGCGGGCCGCGAGCACAAGGGCGTCTACCAGGCCATGGAGTACCTCCCGCTCTCCAACAGGGTGCAGGAGGGCGACCTCGCCGTCTCCCCGGTCTCGGCCGAGGACAAGCACGTCGTGGTGATCGGCGGCGGTGACACCGGCGCCGACTGCGTCGGCACGGCGGTGCGCCAGGGCGCGCTGTCGGTCACCCAGCTGGAGATCATGCCGAAGCCTCCGGGCGTGCGGCCGGACTCCCAGCCGTGGCCGACCTACCCGATGCTGTTCAAGATGGAGAGCGCCCACGAGGAGCTGGAGGACGGGGGCGGCGCCCGGGTGTACGCCGCTTCCACGACCGAGTTCGTCGCGGACGACCAGGGACGGGTGAGGGCCCTGCGCCTGGTCGACGTGGAGGGGCCGGCGGCGGGCTTCAGGCCCATCCCCGGCACGGAGCGCGAGGTCCCCGCCCAGCTGGTCACGCTGGCGATGGGCTTCCTCGGCCCGGAGAAGGGCGCGCTGCTCACCGATCTCGCGGCTCTCGCCGACGACCCGGACGAGTTCTTCGACGCCCGGGGCAATGTGGCGAGGGACAAGTCGTACATGTCGGGTGTGGAGGGGGTGTTCGTGGCCGGTGACATGGGCCGCGGCCAGTCCCTCATCGTGTGGGCGATCGCGGAGGGCCGCTCGGCCGCCGCGGCCGCCGACCGCTTCCTGACCGGCCAGACGGCGCTGCCCGTGGCGATCCCGCCGACGGCGCGTCCGCTGGTCTGACGTACCTACAGGGACGGCGCCCCCCCGGGGCGCCGTCCCTTTTATGGAGTTTCGGCCATTCCGGTCATAATTTGCCGCTATATATGGCTATAACGGATCGATTGCCGGGGATTTTAGTCGCAACTTGCTTTGGTCCTCGATCCCCTGAAAGATGCTGCCTCGTCGGTAGAGGCTTGAGGAGAGGGTCAATGGTGCGGGGGTACAGACGCCTGACAGGCGCTGTCGTTTCGGTCGCGCTGGCGGGAACGCTGGCGGGCTCTCTTGTGACGAGCGCCGGTGCGGTCGCCGCGCCCGCGTCGCCGGCGACGGGCCAGTACCTCGTCTTCTACGCCCAGGGCAGGCAGGCCGACGCGCTCGGCGCGATCAGGGCCGGCGGGGGCACGGCCGACGCGGTCGACGCCAAGCTCGGATACGTCATCGCGCACGGTCCCGCCCAGGGGTTCGCCGAGCGGCTCGGCGCCAGCGCGTCCGTCGTCGGGGTGACCGGCAACCGCCGGATCGGCTCGGCCGCCGCCCTTCGCCCCGGAGACCGGGCCTCGGTGCCCACCGCCCCGATGTCGGTGACGGAGTCCTCCACGCCCGCCGCCCGGAACTCCTCCGCGGAGGCGCTCGCGCCCGCCGCGGAGGCCTCCGGCGCGTCGGCGGCCGGAGCCTCGTCCCCGCACGGCGACCCGCTGTCCAGCCGCCAGTGGGACATGAAGATGATCGGCGCCACGCCCACCGGCTCGTACGCCAAGGAGCGCGGCAGCAAGAAGGTGCTGGTCGGCATCATCGACACCGGGGTCGACGGCAAGCACCCCGACATAGCCCCCAACTTCAACCGGGCGCTCAGCCGCAACTTCGTGGTCGACCGCCCCAAGGACTCCAAGGGCAAGACGCTCGACGGGCCCTGCGAGTACAAGAGCTGCAAGGACCCCGTCGACGTGGACGACGACGGCCACGGCACGCACGTCGCCAGCACGATCGGCTCGCCGCTCAACGGCATCGGGGTCGCGGGCGTCGCGCCCGACGTCTCGCTCGTCAACATCCGCGCGGGCGCCGACTCGGGCTTCTTCTTCCTCAAGCCGGTGCTCGACGCCTTGACCTACGCGGGCGACGCGGGCATCGACGTGGTCAACATGAGCTTCTTCGTCGACCCGTGGACCTTCAACTGCGCCCACAACCCGGCCGACTCCCGCGCCGAGCAGCTCCAGCAGCAGGGCATCATCACCGGCGTCCAGCGCGCGCTCGACTACGCCCGCAAGCACGGCGTCACGCTCATCAGCGCGCTCGGCAACGAGTCGACCGACCTCGGCCACCCCACGACCGACAAGAGCAGCCCCGGCTACCCGGCCGGCGGCGAGCGTGAGCGAACGATCGACAACTCCTGCCTGAACGTGCCCGCCGAGTCGGGCGGCGTCATCTCGGTCTCCGCCCTCGGGCCCAGCAAGGCCAAGGCCTGGTACTCCGACTACGGCGTCGAGCAGACCGACCTGTCCGCCCCCGGCGGGGACCCGGCGGACGCCGGCACCTCCCTGAAGGGCGCGGCCAGGGAGATCCTGGCCGCCGCGCCGGCCGGCGCGCTGCGCAAGCAGAAGCTGATCGACCGCTCGGGCAAGCCCACCGGCTCCTCGGTCATCCGCGAGTGCCACCACGGCAAGTGCGCGTACTACCAGTACCTTTCCGGCACCTCGATGGCCTCGCCGCACGCCGCGGGCGTCGCCGCCATCCTGATCAGCCGCTTCGGCAAGCCGGGCAAGGGCGGCCTCACCCTCAGCCCCGCGCGGGTCGAGGAGCTGCTGTACGCCACAGCCACCCCGACCGCGTGCCCCGCGTCCGGCTCCACCACCTACTCCGTCAGCGAGGAGACGCACGTCTGCGCCGGCCCCAAGTCGAAGAACGGCTTCTACGGGCACGGCATCGTCGACGCCTACCGCGCCGCCACCACCAAGGGCTGACCGGGACGTCCCGCCAGGCCCCGAGCGACGGGGCCTGGACGAACGCGGAGTGAACGGGAAGGGCCGGTTGCGCGACCCGGCCGCCCCGCCCGCCCGCGACGCCTATCCTGGAAGCCACACGCATACGAATACGGACCTGGAGCGCCCGGTCGCATTCGTCGTGGGCCGCGTCCCAGGCATGGCGTTCCACCTGCGGCGACGTGCTCGGGGTCGCCCGATGGCGGGCTCACGTCACCTGGATTTCGCCAGGCGCTGTGAACTTCGTCATCATCAAGTGGTCTGTACCAATTAGGGTAGGACTTGTGAGTCGTCGAGCGAAGATTGTCTGCACACTGGGGCCCGCCACCTCTTCTCCGGAGCGCCTGCGCGAGCTGATCGCCGCGGGTATGAACGTGGCGCGGTTCAACCTCAGCCACGGGAGCCACGAGCTCCACAAGGAGATCCACGGCCGGGTCAGGGAGGCCGCGGCCGAGCTGGGCATGGCGGTCGGCGTCCTCGCCGACCTGCAGGGCCCCAAGATCCGTGTAGGCCGTTTCGCCGAGGGGCCCGTTCGCCTGGGCTTCGGCGACGTCTTCACGATCACCACCGAGGACGTCCCCGGCGACCGTGACCTGGTCTCCACGACCTACGACGGCCTTCCCGGCGACGTGCACCCCGGTGACACGATCCTCGTCGACGACGGCCGCCTGGTGCTGGAGGCCACCGCCGTCGAGGGCCCCCGCGTCGTGACCAAGGTGGTCGTCGGCGGCATGATCTCCGACAACAAGGGCCTCAACCTGCCGGGCGTCGCCGTCTCGGCCCCCGCCCTCACCGAGAAGGACGAGGAGGACCTGCGCTGGGCCCTCCGCACGGGCTTCGACATGATCGCCCTGTCCTTCGTGCGCAGCCCCACCGACGCCGACATCGTCCGCACCATCATGGACGAGGAGGGCGTGCACCTCCCGCTCCTCGCCAAGATCGAGAAGCCCCAGGCCGTGGAGCACCTCGAAGCCATCGTCGACGCGTTCGACGGCATCATGGTCGCCCGCGGCGACCTCGGCGTGGAGCTCCCGCTGGAGCAGGTGCCGATCGTGCAGCGGCGCGCCATCGCCCTCGCCAGGGAGAAGGCCCACCCGGTCATCGTGGCCACCCAGATGCTCGACTCGATGATGAGCGCCCAGCGGCCCACCCGCGCCGAGGTCTCCGACGTCGCCTACGCCGTCATGGACGGCGCCGACGCCGTCATGCTCTCGGGCGAGACCTCGGTCGGCAGCTATCCCATCGAGTCGGTCGCGACCATGGCCCGCATCGCCTCCGCCGCCGAGGAGGAGGCGCTGCAGTCGACGCACACCTTCGACCGGCTCCCCGAGACCACCGGTGGCGCGATCGCGCGTGCGGCGGCCGAGGTCGGGGCGATCGTCGGCGCCAAGGCCCTGTGCGCCTTCACGATGTCGGGGGAGACCGCCCGCCGGCTCGCCCGCTACCGCTCCCCGATCCCGCTGCTGGCCTTCACCTCCGCTCCCGAGGTGCGCGGCCAGCTGGCCCTCACCTGGGGCGTGGAGACCTTCGAGGTGCCTTTCGTGCACCACACCGACGACATGGTGCGCCAGGTCGAGTCGGCCCTGCTGTCGGTCGGCCGCTACGAGAAGGGCGACAAGGTCGTCATCGTGGCCGGCTCGCCTCCCGGCAACCACGGCTCCACCAACGCCCTGCGCGTCCACACCATCGGCTCGCTGGTCTCCGGCGGCTGATCCCGCGTCCCTGACGGCCGCCACCGGGTCCTCCGGCGGCGGCCGTACACACGTTCGGTAGAGGTCCGGTGGGGAGATCACCAAGAGCCGCATGTGAGGCGGTTCGCCGGTAACGCGACCGGGTTTGATCGGCCCCATGACGGTGGCCGGGAAACGTGCGGGAAGGACCGGCCGGCCCGTGGCCGGCCGCCTGAGGACGCGCCAGGTCCCTGCCTGGGCCGGCCATCCCGCGTTCCCGCTGGCGCTCGTGGCCGTGCTGTACGGGCTGGCGCAGCTGGTCTTCGTCGGTCCCGGCCTGCGCTGGGGATGGGACGAGCTGGTCTATCTCAGCCAGGTGAGCCCGCGCCTGCCGGACGCCCCCTTCACCGCTCCCCGCGCGCGGGGGATCACGTGGCTGGCCGCTCCGGCGGCGTACCTGTCCGCCTCGCCGCAGGTGGTGCGGGTCTGGATGACGCTGCTGTCCTGCGCCGGGCTCTTCCTGGCTTACCTGCCGTGGCTGCGCGTGCTGGCCCACCGTGGCCGCTCCGCGACCGTGGCCCTGGCCGCGCTGCTGCTGTGCGGGCTGTGGGTCGCCCAGTACTACGGCGGGGCCGTCATGCCGAACCTGTACGTCGCCTACGCGTCGGTGGCCGCGGTCGCCCTGTTCCTGCTCGCCGTCCGGGATCCCGCTCAGGAAGAGTTCCGGCGGTGGGCGCGTGGCCCGCTGGCCGGGCTCGCGCTCAGCGTGGCCGCCGCCGCGGCGCTGCGGCCCGGCGACGCCGTGTGGCTCGTGCTGCCCCTGGCCCTCGCGTGGCTCGCCGTACCCGCGTGGCGGCGCAAGGACGTCCTTCTCGCCCTCGCCGGGGGGCTCGGGCTGGGGCTCGCGCCGTGGGTCGTCGAGGCCGTTGTCCGGTACGGCGGGGTGGCGCACCGGATCGACGAGGCCGGCAGGATCCAGGGCCGGCTCCGGCCCACCTGGGGCTTCGTCCACGAGTTCGCCGCGCTCAACGGGCCGCTGCTGTGCCGCCCGTGCGCGATCTCGGTGCGGTACTCCTACCTGGCGGTCTGGTGGCTCGCGCTGCCCTTCGCCGTGGCCGGAGGGCTCCTTGTGGCCCGCAGGCTCGGCGTGGCGAAGCCGTACGGCCTGGCCTGCGCCGCCGGGGCCGGGCTGGCCGCGCAGTACCTGTTCCTGGTGGGGTACGGCGCGCCACGCTTCCTGCTGCCCGCCTACGCGATGCTGGCCCTGCCGGTGGCCCTGCTCCTGGTGTGGTCGACTTCCACCGGGCGCCTGCCCGCCGTGCTCCTCCTGGTCGCGATGGCGGGCCAGCTCGTCACGCAGCATCTGGTCCTTGGACGGCGCGTGGAGCGCTCGCACGCCTACAGGGCGGCGGAGCGGGCCGTCGCCGAGACGCTGAGGCAGGCGGGGCTGCGCGGCCCATGCGTAGTCGGCGGCCCCGCGAGCACCCTGCCCATCGCCTACGAGGCGGGCTGCGCCTTCCGCTCGTTCCGACGCACGCCGCTGACCTGGCCGGACGGGCGGATGGCCGCGTACCTGACCGACGTGCCCGAGCCCGCGGTGGCGGGGTGGGTCTCGCGGCGCCAGGTCACCGGTGACGGCCGCGTGTGGTTCCTGTGGCTGCCGGCCCTGCGAGAGGGCGGACATGAGGAAACCGCGCGGCCTCAGCCACGCGGTTTCGCCGGATCAGTGCCCCG
Organism: Sphaerisporangium sp. NPDC088356; assembly: GCF_040685555.1. Classification (NCBI taxonomy): domain Bacteria; kingdom Bacillati; phylum Actinomycetota; class Actinomycetes; order Streptosporangiales; family Streptosporangiaceae; genus Sphaerisporangium; species Sphaerisporangium sp. NPDC088356. Next base: position 5,947 of record NZ_JBFBIK010000038.1, on the reverse strand, counting down.
AGTGGGATTCGAACCCACACTGTATGGATTTTGAGGCCATCGACTCTGCCGTTGGTCTATCGGGGCGCCGAGCTGCTCGTGTCCCTAATCTAGCGGACATCGGTACTCTCTTGGTCGTGAGTACGCAGCGGCGAGTGGTGATCGCGGAAGACGAGGCGCTGATCCGTCTCGACCTTAAGGAAATGCTCGAAGAGGAGGGCTATGCCGTCGTCGGCGAGGCCGGGGACGGCGAGACGGCGATCAAACTCGCCCTGGAGCAGCGGCCCGATCTGGTGATCCTCGATGTCAAGATGCCGATCCTCGACGGCATCTCGGCGGCCGAGCGCATCGTGTCGGAGCGCGTCGCGCCGTGCCTGATCCTGACCGCGTTCTCCCAGCGCGACCTCGTGGAGCGGGCGAGGGACGCGGGGGCCATGGCATATCTGGTCAAACCATTCACGAAGTCCGATTTGGTACCGGCGATCGAGATGGCCGTGAGCCGCCACGAGGAGATCGCCGCCCTGGAACGCGAGGTCACCACCCTCGGCGAGCGCCTTGAGACCCGCAAGCTGGTCGAGCGCGCCAAGGGCCTGCTGATGGCCGAGCACGGTTGGACCGAGCCCCAGGCGTTCCGCTGGATCCAGAAGGCGTCGATGGACCGCCGCATGAGCATGCGCCAGGTCGCCCAGGCCGTCGTGCAGGAGGCCCAGGGCCCCGAGGAGTCCTGACGTGGGGCGTCAGGACCGCTCTGCCTCGTCCTGTCGGAGCCTGAGGGCGGTTGTCCGGAGTGGTCGGTCAGGGCAGGTCAGCCGATCTTGTGAAACACGGCGCCGCCGATGTGACCTTTACTTTTCCGGCCGATCGCCGAAGAGGACCGGTGTGATAACGAAGCGGTAACGTGATGTGACTCTGTACCGACCTGTGACTTGAGCTGGGTGTAATGCCGTCAACGAGCCCTGGCCAGACCGCCAGGGTGGTTCTGTGGACCCGATCCCTTCGTGGATCAGGCGAAAGGAAGGCAACCTTGCGGCCCAAGATTGCTCGCCTCGGGGGCGTGCTCGCCGTCGGTGTGGCACTTACCGTTGGTCTCGCTGCTTGTGGTAGTGACTCAGGGTCGTCGTCGGAGGGTGGCGACTCCGCCGCGCCGACCACGCTGAAGATCGGCTTTATGGGCGACCTGTCGGGTGAGAACTCCGGCATCGTCATCCCGCCGAGCAACGGCGCCCAGCTTGCCGTCGACGAGTACAACGCCACTAATCCCAAGGTCAAGCTTGAGATGATCAAGTATGACAGCAAGGCGGACCCGACCACGGCCGTCAGCCTGGCGCAGCAGGCGATCAAGACCGACAAGGTCGTCGCGCTCGTAGGCCCCGCCTTCTCCGGCGAGTCCAAGCAGGTCGGCCCGCTGCTCGAAGAGGCGAAGATCCCGAGCATCTCCGCCTCGGCCACCGCCGTGGCCCTGGCCGAGAACGGCTGGAAGTACTGGCACCGGGTCGTCCCGAACGACGGTGTCCAGGGCCCGGCCATCGCCGACTTCATCGTGGGCGCCGCCGCGGCCAAGAAGGTCTTCGTTGTCGACGACAAGTCCGAGTACGGCAAGGGCCTCGGCGACGCGGTTCGCGCCCAGCTCAAGGCCAAGAGCGCCACGGTCACCGACGACGCGCTCGACCCGAACGCCGCCGACTACTCCTCGACGGTGAACAAGATCGCTTCGGCCAAGCCGGACGCGCTGTTCTTCGGTGGTTACTACGCCGCCGCCGGCAAGCTGCTCAAGCAGCTCAGGGACAAGGGCGTCACGGCCAAGTTCTTCTCCGCCGACGGCTCCCTGGACAAGGGCATCATCGAGAGCGCCGGCGCTCCGCAGGCCGAGGGCGCGCTCATCGGCTGCCCCTGCCGCATCCCGACCGCCGCGGAGACCGACGAGAAGGTCAAGAAGTTCGCCGCGGACTACAAGGCGAAGTTCGGCGCCGACCCGCTGATCTACGCCACCGAGGGCTACGACGCCATGACGACGTTCACCAAGGCCATCGGCTCCGGTGCGACGACCGCCGAGGCGATCAACGAGGCGGTCGGCAAGTCCGACTTCGACGGCATCTCCAAGCACATCAAGTTCGACCCGAACGGTGAGCCCTCCGCGAAGTCGATCTACATGTACGAGGTCAAGGGTGGCCAGATCGGCCTGCTCGGCGACACGACGACGGCCAAGCTCGGCTGACGGCGGTAGTCACAGTAGTGAGGGGGCGGGAACGCCACGGCGGTCCCGCCCCTGCCCGTTGTCGCCTGCAGGCTTCCCTGAAAGCGAAACCATTCAGTGTTCGATAACCTCCTCGGCTCCTTCTGGCCGTACACGATCGACGGCCTCATCCTGGGCTCGATCTACGGTCTCGTCGCCCTCGGCTACACGATGGTCTACGGCGTGTTGCGCCTCATCAACTTCGCGCACTCCGAAGTGTTCATGATCGGCACCATGGCGTCGGCGTTCGTGGTGATGACCCTCGGCATCACCCAGCCGCTGACCGGGCTCGCCCTCGTCGGCGGCCTGCTCCTGATGGTGCTCGCCGGAGGCTTCGCCTCCGCGGGCTCGGCCATGCTGCTCGAACGCATCGCTTACCGCCCGCTGCGAAAGCGCGGCGCATCCCGCCTGGCCGCGCTCATCTCGGCCATCGGCGCCTCTCTCTTCCTCCAGGAGCTCTTCGCCCTGGTGATCATCCCGCACGTGTTCAACCGTCCGCAGCAGGGCCGCAACCAGATGGGTGTGGCCCGCATCATGCAGAAGGACACGCTCTTCACCATCGGCGGCGCGCAGATCCGGGTCGACCAGGTCCTGATCTTCGTGGCGGCGATCGGCATGATGGTCCTGCTCGACCTGCTGGTGAACCGCACGAAGATCGGCCGGGGCATCCGCGCGACCTCCCAGGACCCGGAGACCGCGGTCCTCATGGGCGTCGACATCGACAAGATCGTGCGGATGACGTTCCTCATCGGCGGCCTCATGGCGGGCATCGCCGGCGCCCTCTTCGTGCTCCAGTTCGAGGTCACGAAGTTCTCCATCGGCTTCCTGCTCGGCATCAAGGCCTTCACGGCCGCGGTGCTCGGGGGCATCGGCAACCTACGCGGAGCGCTGGTCGGCGGCCTGTTCCTCGGTCTCATCGAGAACTACGGTGCCGCCATCTTCGGCTCGGGATGGAAGGATGTCATCGCGTTCACGGTTCTCGTCCTGGTCCTGATGTTCCGGCCCACCGGCATCCTCGGTGAATCACTCCAGCAGGCACGCGCATGAGCACGAACTCCACGACCACCACCGGCAGGAACGCCTTCTCGGCCTTCCTCGACGGCATCCGCGACCGATGGGCCGGCGCCCCCGTCTGGCAGCGCTGGATCGTCTACGTCGCGCTGTTCGTGATCGCGCTGCTGCTGCCCTCCGAGTCCTTCGGCCACTTCATGTCGCCCTACAGCGACTGGGCCAGCGTCCTGTTCTTCCCCATCGGGACGTACGTGGTCCTCGCGATCGGCCTCAACGTGGTCGTGGGCCAGGCCGGCCTGCTCGACCTCGGGTACGTCGCGTTCTTCGCCATCGGCGGTTACTCGATGGCGCTGCTCGGGACGAAGCTCGGCCTGAACTTCTGGGAGATCCTGATCGTCGGCGTGCTGCTGTCGGCGCTGTCAGGCGTGGTCCTCGGCGGGCCGACGCTGCGCCTTCGCGGTGACTACCTGGCGATCGTCACGCTCGGCTTCGGAGAGATCGTCCGCCAGACGGCCGAGAACACCGACGCCATCGGCGGCCCCCGCGGCATCGCCGGCATCCCGCACCCGCCGAGCTTCGACGGCATCGAGGTCTTCGGGGTGCAGATCTTCCACTACGGCGTGCTCGACCCGAGGCCCTACTACTACCTGCTGGTCGTGGTGGCCACCGCGATCATCATCTTCGTGAAGCGGTGGGAGAAGAGCCGGGTCGGCCGCGCGTGGGCGGCCATCCGCGAGGACGAGGACGCCGCCGAGGTCATGGGCGTGCCGACCTTCAAGTTCAAGCTCCTGGCCTTCGCGATCGGCGCCTCGATCGGCGGGGCCATGGGAGTCGTCTGGGCCGGCAAGACGATCTCGATCAACCCGAACGACTTCATGTTCATGCTGTCCGCGACCATCCTCGCGGCGGTCGTGCTCGGCGGTTCCGGCAACATCCCGGGTGTCATCCTGGGCGCGTTCCTCGTCGCCTGGCTGCCTGAGCGGTTCCGCGGCCTGTCCGAGTACCGGACCATGGTGTTCGGCGCCGCGCTGGTCGCGTTGATGATCTTCCGGCCTGAGGGCCTGCTGCCGTCGCGCCGCCGAAAAGCCGAGCTGGCGGAGGGCACAGGCGGCATGGGCAGCATGGGCGCCGAGGTTCCGGGTCCGGAGTCCCAGCCCGCAGCCGAGGGAGCAGCCAAATGAGCGATCCGCGCCCGCTTCTGCAGCTGCAGAAGGTCAAGATGCAGTTCGGCGGCGTCGTCGCCCTGCGCGAGGTGGAGCTGACCATCAACGAGGGCGAGATCTTCGCCCTCATCGGGCCGAACGGCGCGGGCAAGACGACGGTGTTCAACGTCGTCACCGGCGTGTACCGCCCGACGTCGGGCCAGGTGGTCTTCGACGGCGACCGCATCGACGGCATGAAGCGGTTCAAGGTCACCAAGCGCGGTGTCGCCCGCACCTTCCAGAACATCCGGCTGTTCCACAACATGTCGGCGATGGAGAACGTCATGGTGGGGGCCGACGCCCACCACCGCGCGGGCATGTTCAGCGCGGCGCTCGGCCTGCCGTGGCATCGCCACGAGGAGCGTGACGGCAAGGCGCTGGCCCGCGAGCTCCTGGAGTTCGTGGGCATCGGCCACCGCGCCGAGGAGACGGCCAAGAACCTCCCCTACGGCGACCAGCGGCGGCTGGAGATCGCGCGTGCGCTCGCCACCAAGCCGAAGCTCCTCCTGCTGGACGAGCCGGCGGCGGGCATGAACCCCGCGGAGAAGGAGTCCCTCCAGGGCCTGATCCGCAGGATCCGCGACGCCGGGCGCACCGTCTTGCTGATCGAGCACGACATGGCCCTGGTCATGGGCATCAGCGACCGCATCGCGGTGCTGGACTTCGGGCAGAAGATCGCCGACGGCCTCCCTGCCGAGGTGCAGAACGACCCGCGGGTCATCGAGGCGTACTTGGGGGCTCCCGCAGATGCTTCTTGAGATCAAGGACATGCGCGTCCACTACGGCAAGATCGAGGCCATCAAGGGCGTCTCGCTGGAGGTCGACCAGGGGGAGATCGTCACCCTCATCGGCGCGAACGGCGCGGGCAAGACCACGACCCTGAAGACCATCTCGGGTCTCCGGCCGCTGACGTCCGGCACCGTCACCTTCGACGGCGCCGACATCAGCAAGTTGCCCGGGCACAAGCGGGTCGTGGCCGGCATCGGCCAGTCCCCGGAGGGGCGCGGCGTCTTCCCCGGCATGACCGTCACCGAGAACCTCCTGATGGGGGCCTACACCCGTAGCGGGGACCTCACCAAGGACCTCGACGAGGTCTTCGAGCTGTTCCCGAGGCTGGCCGAGCGCAAGAACCAGGCGGGCGGCACGATGTCGGGCGGCGAGCAGCAGATGGTGGCCATCGGCCGGGCGCTGATGAGCAAGCCGAAGGTGCTGCTGCTCGACGAGCCCTCGATGGGCCTCGCCCCCATGCTGGTCGCCCAGATCTTCTCGATCATCAAGGAGATCAACAACCGGGGGACCACCGTGCTGCTGGTGGAGCAGAACGCCCAGCAGGCCCTCCAGCTCGCCCACCGGGCGTACGTGCTGGAGACCGGCAAGGTGGTCAAGTCCGCTCCGGCGGCCGACCTGCTCAACGACCCCCAGGTGCGCGAGGCGTACCTCGGAGGGGAGCTCGGCGCTCACTGAGCGCCGCGAGATGTCACGCGTGATCCGGCCGGGGCTCGAAGGCCCCGGCCGGGCCGGC